>JBAYUZ010000021.1:0-28217 GCA_041674885.1 Dehalococcoidia bacterium | reverse complement strand
GCTCGGTGGGACGTTCCTCGGCGAGTACGTCTCCTAGTCGCGTTCGAGGTCAGTCGAGCGCTAGCGGCTCGCCTCGCGCCAGGCGTTGAGCGCCTCGCGCTGGTGCGCGAACAGCTCCGCGATCCCCGCCTCCGCGAGGTCGACGAGGCCGTCCATCTCGCGCCGCGTGAACGGCGAGCCCTCGGCAGTGCCCTGCACCTCGACCAGCTGCCCGGTGCCGAGCATCACGACGTTGAAGTCGACGCCCGCGCCCGAGTCCTCCCCGTAGTCGAGGTCGAGCATCGGCTGCCCGTCGATCATCCCGACAGAGGTCGCCGCCACCTGCGTGCGCAGCGGCTGCGTCGGCAGGCGACCCTCGCGCTGCATCCAGTCGATCGCCATCGCGAGCGCCACCCACGCACCGGTGATCGAGGCCGTGCGCGTGCCGCCGTCCGCCTGCAGCACGTCGCAGTCGAGCGTGATCGTCTGCTCGCCCATGCGGTCGAGATCCATGACCGCACGCAGCGACCGACCGATCAGCCGCTGGATCTCCATCGTGCGGCCGCCCTGACGGCCGCGCGCCGCCTCGCGGTCGGACCGCGTGTGGGTCGACCGAGGCAGCATGCCGTACTCGGCGGTGACCCAGCCGGAGCCGCTGCCGCGCAGGAAGCCAGGCACACCCGCCTCGACGCTGGCAGCGCAGAGCACGCGCGTGTCGCCGACGGTGATCAGCGCGGACCCCTCTGCGTGCCGCAGCACGCCGGGCTCGATGGTCACCGGGCGCATCGCGCTGTTTGCACGTCCCGCCGAACGCGTTCGCGTCGTCATGCTCGCCTCATCTCCGCTGCTCGCGAGGGCCAACGGTAGCACGCGAGGTGCTGCGCGCATCCTCGGCGTCATGCGCCTGGTGCACCCAGAGGCGTGCTCCGTCGCTGCGCAGCGTGACATCGCCGACCTCGTCGGTGCGGTACAGCGGCGTGGGTGCGTAGCGCGCGAGCACCTCGGCCACCGGGTGCCCGTAGGCGTTGCGCGCGCCGACCGAGACGACGGCGACGCCCGGTGCGACGGCGCGCAGGAACTCAGGCGTCGAGGACGTACGCGATCCGTGGTGCGGCACGACGATCACGTCGGCGCTCAGCGGCTGGCCGCTGCGCACCAGTCGATGCTCCGCCCCGGCCTCGATGTCGGCGGGGATGAGGACGCGTCGATCACCGATGCGCACCAGCAGCACCAGGCCGGCATCGTTGTCGCTGGCGGTTGTCGGCCCCACGTGCGCGGGCGGCGACAGCACCTCGATGCTGGTGCGCGCGGTGAGGCGGATGCGGTCGCCAATGTCGATCGGCTGCAGGCCGAGGTTCCGTGCGGGGATGTGCGGTGCGCCCAGCACCTCGCGCGCGCCGAGGCGCTGCGTGACCTCGACCGCCCCACCGATGTGGTCGATGTCGTCGTGCGTGAGCACCAGCATGTCGAGCGGCTTCCGCTGTCCCGCGCGCTCGAGCGCCGCGAGCACGGCGCCGTCGGCGGGGCCGGCATCGATGAGCACGCTGCGTCCCTCGTCACGGACGAGCACCGCCAGCCCCTGTCCCACATTGAGCACCGTGACGCTCGGCAGCGGGTCGACGGGCGCGAGCGCCGCGAACCACAGCCCACCCGCGACCACCGCGAGCGCGATGCGGCGCGCGGGTGGCGTGGCGCGCACGGACAGCGCTCGCTGCGGCACCGTCGGCCTTCGCGCCAGCAGCCACAGCAGCGCGGCGATACCTGCCACCCATGCCATGACGGCGACCGAGGCGAGCTGCAGGGGCACCGAGGCGAACGGGACACGCGCGAACGCGTCGACGACCGTGATGAACGCGTCCGGGACGACGCTCCCGGCCTCGCGGAGGACGAAGGCAACCGGCGGCAGCCAGCCGAGGAGCGCCGCGACCGCTGCGATCGCCAGCGTGCCCTCGTACACCAGCGCGACGGCGGCGTTCGCGGGCACCTGTACGAGCGAGAGCGTGCCGAACGCCGCCGCCTGCACCGGCAGCACCGCCACGGCCGCCGCGACCGCGACCAGTGCTGCCTCGACGAGCGCTGGGAGCAGGCGGCCGGTGCCGCGCTCGACGAGGGGCGCAACTGCGAACTCGGTCAGTGGCGGCGCGATCAGCAGCACGCCGACGGTGGCCGCCGCGCTCAGCTGGAACGACAGATCGCGCACCAGCAGCGGATCGACCACCAGCATCGCGGCGACGGCGTATGCGAGGAACGCCCACGCGGGCGTGCGCCGCCCGGCGGCTGTCGCCGCGGCGAGGCCCACCGCCATCGCCGAGGCACGCAGCACGGGTGCGGAGGCACCCACCAGCACCACGTAGCCGGGCAGCAGCGCGAGCGCCAGGAGCCCCGCCCGACGCCGTGGGACGACCGCTGATAGCAGTGCGACCGTCACGCCGAGGACGACCGCGATGTTCTGCCCCGACACGACGACGAGGTGTGTCGTTCCCGTGGTGCGCAGCGCATCCCGCAGCGCCGACGGCAGCGCCCCCTGCTCGCCGATCAGCACGCCTGCCGCCAGTGCTGCGTGCGGCTCCGGGAACGACCGCTCGATGTTCGCGAGGCTCCATGCCCGCATCGCCTCGATCGCCGCGACCGGGAGCGACGGCGTCTCGTGTCCGGTGACGCGCCACGCGGGGTACTCGGCCACGACCTCGTCGGGGCGCAGCGGGGAGCGCTCGACCGCGCCGTCGAGTGTGAGCAGGTCGCCGGGGCGGGGCAGCGGGCGGTCGGGGTCGACGCGTGTCGACATCGATAGCCGACCCGCAGCGGGGGTGCCGTCGATGCTGCGCACGTCGAGCGCGACGCGCGCCTGCGAGCCGATCACGCGCGGCTCCGCCTCGACCCGCCCGATGATGCGGTGCACGCCGTCGAGCGGCGCGAGCGTGGCGCGTGCCGCCTCGGCGGCATCGAGGCGCGCGTGACCCGCAGCAGCCAGCGCCACGGCCGCCGTGCACGCGAGCATCGAGGGTGCGGGGCGCACGTGCAGCCGCAGCGCCGCCACGACGAGGCTCGCGAGCAGCGCGGCGAGCCACCACGGCCCGCCGAGCCACGCCGCGAGACCAAGTCCCACGACATAACTGAGCGCGAGCAGCGGGACGGTCGGCATTAGCGCGCCGTCACCAGGTCGCGCAGCTGTTCGTACACCCGCGCCGAGGTGAGACCGCGCGCCACCAGGTCATCGCTCGAGGCGAACGGCTGGCGCTCGCGCGCAGCGAGGATCGCCTCCGCGGTGACGCGGCCGATGCCGGGGAGGGCTTCCAGCTGCGGGGCGTTGGCGCGGTTGAGGTCGAGCAGGGCCGTCCGTCGTTCGCCGAGGCGGGGGACGACCAGCCGCTCCTCGTCCGTCACGCGGCGCGCGAGGTTCAGCGCGCCCGTGTCCGCCTCAGCGGTCGCGCCCCCGGCGAGCGCCAGTGCGTCGGTGACACGGCTGCCGGGAGCGACGGTGACGACGCCGGGGCGCGCGACGGCGCCAGTGACCTCCACGCGCACCTCGTCCAGGCCGCCCGGCGCCTCGCGTCGCTCGACCTCGACGCCTTCGGGCTGCCCGCGCTGGGTGAGCACGACCAGCGCGACGACCGCCGCAAGCACCAGCACTGTATCGATGCCCCACCGCGACCACGCCCGCATGCCGCCCCTGCCCCCGGAACCCGCCGCGACAGTAGCAGGGGAGGCGCGCGTGTGGCGCGAGGGGCGATATTGCCTATACTGATTCTTCCCCAGCCAGCGACCAGACCTCCGAGGCTCCCCGTGTACGGCCGCGACCTCACCTCCATCCTCGACCTCACGCCCGACGAGCTCGCGCGCACGCTGGACGTCGCGCTGGGCATCAAGCGCGACGGCAGCGGCCCGCTGCTCGCCGGTCGCCACCTCGCGCTCATCTTCGAGAAGCCGTCGCTCCGCACTCGCGTCTCGTTCGAGGTCGCCATGAGCCGCCTCGGCGGGCGCGCGCTCTACCTGAGCGACCAGGAGGTGCGCATGCGGGAGCGCGAGCCCGTGCGCGACGTCGCCCGGGTGCTCTCGCGCATGGTGGACGGCATCGCCGCGCGCACCTTCGCGCACCAGACCGTGCTCGAACTCGCCGAGTGGGCCTCCGTGCCCGTCGTGAACGCGCTCTCCGACCTCGAGCACCCGTGCCAGGCGCTTGCCGACCTGCTGACGCTCCGCGAGCGCTTCGGCTCGCTCGCGGGGGTACGGCTGTCCTACCTTGGCGAGGGCAACAACGTCGCGATCTCACTCGCCTACGCCTCGGTGCTGGCGGGCATGCACTTCACCTGCGCCTCACCCGAGGGGTACGAGTTGCCCGCCGAGGTGCTCGCGCGCGCGGCTGCGCTCCCCGGTGGGGGCACGGTTCGCCAGGTCTTCGATGCGCACGAGGCCGTGCGCGACGCCGCCGCCGTCTACACCGACGTGTGGGCGTCGATGGGCGAGGAGCATCTCCTGACCCAACGGCTGGAGGCGTTCGCGCCGTTCGCGCTCGATGCCTCGGTGCTCGCCTCGGCGCCCGCGGACGCGTTGGTGATGCACGACCTCCCCGCCCATCGTGGCGAGGAGATCAGCGACGAGGCAATCGAGTCGCCGCGGTCAGTGGTCTTCGACCAGGCGGAGAACCGTGTGCACGCGCAGCAGGCCGTCCTGCTGCAGCTGATGGGCCGCCCCGCCGGGCAGTAGGCGGCTGCACGCCGCCGAGGGGTCAGGGGGCCGCCGTGTCCGAGCTGCTCGATGCTGCACGCGACCTCCTCGCCAACTTCCGGCTGGGGTCGGCGCTCGACATCCTCATCGTGTCGGCCTCCGTGTACTGGGTGCTGCTGCTGATCCGCGGCACCACCGCCATGACCGTGCTCCGCGGCGTGGTCGTGGTGCTGGGTGGCGCGTTCATCCTGAGCCGCCTGCTCGACCTGCGCGTCGTGAACTGGCTGCTGCGCAACTCCGTGACCGGCCTCGTGATCGCGCTTGCCGTCGTGTTCCAGCCTGAGATCCGGCGCGCCCTCGAACGCCTCGGTCGCACCGGTCTCCGCCCGATCGCCGCGAGCGAGGAGCGTGTGCGCGCGATCGAGACCGTCGTGCGCGCCGCCGCGCGCATGGCGCAGCAGCAGCGTGGCGCCCTCATCGTCTTCGAGCGGGAGACCGGTCTGCGCGAGGTCATCGACACCGGCGTGCCGCTCGACGCGGCGCTCTCCGGCGAGCTGCTCGCCAGCGTCTTCGCCACGAACACGCCGCTCCACGACGGCGCCGTCATCATCCGCCTCGACCGCGTGGTCGCAGCCGGATGCACGCTGCCGTTCTCGGAGGTCGCCCTCGCCGCCGAGTTCGGCATGCGCCATCGCGCCGCGCTCGGTATCACCGAGCGTACCGACGCCGTCGCGGTGGTCGTCTCCGAGGAGCGCGGCGAACTGGCGATCGCCTCGAGCGGCCGCATGGTGAGCGGCCTGGACGAGGGCCGCCTGCGCGAGCAGCTCTACCGCCTGTTCGCGATCGAGCCCGTCGAGGCGGAGCGCGCCGAGCGCCTGCTCCTCGACCGGCGGGGCGAGTAGCGATGCAGGAGAGCCAGCTGTCGGAGTTCGTGCAGGTGATGCTCGATGCGCTGCGGCGTGCCGGGTACCATCTGCGCCGCACCCCGGGCATGGCGGCCGTGTCGCTGCTCATCGGCATCGCGCTCTGGGTGCTCGTCACCGACGCGGAGAACCCGACGCGCATCGATGTCGTGCCGATCGCCATTCCCGTGACCGCCGCGAACATCGGCCCTCAGCTCGCCGTCGCGAACGCGCTCCCGGCGCTGCAGCTCCGCATCGCCGCGCCGGCGGATCGATGGGATCGCCTGTCCGCGGACTCCTTCCGCGCGTTCGTCGACCTGAACGGCCTGGGCCCGCGTGCCGCCGAGGTGCCGGTGCGCGTCGAGGTCGTGGGCCTCACCCAGGTGCGCGTGCTGGAGGTCATCCCCTCCACGATCACCGTGAACCTGGAGGAGCTGGTCACGAAGCCGGTGAAGGTCACCTCGCGCATCGTCGGGACGCTGCCGCGTGGCTACGACCTCACCACCATCGTCCCCGACCGCGCGACGGCCGACGTCTCCGGCCCGAAGTCGCTGGTGGCGCTGGTGAACGAGGTCTCTGCGACCGTGAACGTCACCGGCCTCACCACACCCCTCGACCAGACGATCGCGCTCACCGCGACCGCCGATGGCGGTGGTGACATCCGCGGCGTCACCATCCGCCCTGCGACCGCGAAGGTCGCGATCGCGGTGCGTCAGAACATCCTGGGCCGCACGCTCCCGCTGGAGGTCGACCTGGGCGGGCAACCCGCGCCCGGGTACCGCATCACGGGCGTACGCGTCACACCGACCTCGGTGCGGGTGGAGGGGCCGATCGATCTGCTGCAGGGGCTCGACACGCTGCGTCTGCCGCGTGTGGACCTGAGCGGGCAGCAGGCGGATGTGCGCCAGACCGTGCGCATCACTACGCCCGAGGGCATGGCGACCACCACCCCCTCCGCCGTGGTCGAGGTCACGATCGCGCCGATTACGGCCTCCACGACGCTCACCCTGGCGCCCGAGGTCTCGGGCGTGCGCTCCGGCTTTGCGGCGCGTGTCAGCCCTGGCAGCGTGACGGTGACGCTGGAGGGGCCGCTCGCTCGCCTGAACGCGCTGCAGCCCAACGCCGTCCGCGCCATCGTGGACGGCGCGGGCCTCCAGCCGGGCACGACCGATGCGCGCGTCGTGGTCGTGGCGCCGGACGGCGTCACCGTGCGCGAAGTGCAGCCCGCCTCAGTGTCCGTTACCCTGACCCGACCATGACGACAGAACTCGATCACGCACCCCTCGTCGCCATCATCGGGCGACCGAACGTTGGCAAGTCCGCGCTCTTCAACCGCATCACGCGCACGCGCCGTGCGCTGGTGGAGGAGGTCGCGGGCACGACCCGCGACCGCATCTACGGCTTCACGGAGTGGCGCGGCCGCTACATCCGCGTCGTCGACACCGGCGGCGTCGAGGGCCCGGAGGCCGATCCGTTCTCGCCGCTGATCCGCGAGCAGGTGCTCGCCGCGATCGAGGAGGCCGACCTGGCCGTCTTCGTCGTCGACGCCGGGGAGGGCATCAGTTCCGCCGACCAGGCGATCACCGACCTCCTGCGGCGTGCGAAGTGCCCGGTGCTCCTGGTGGGCAACAAGGCCGACCGCAAGGGTGCGCGCGTCAACGAGACCGACCTGTACGCGCTTGGCCTGGGTGAGCCGCTCATGATCTCGGCGTACCACGGGCAGGGCATCGGCGACCTGCTCGACCGCATCCTGGACCTCGTGCCGCAGGCGGAGCGACCCGATGAGCCGGAGCGCCTGCGCATCGCCGTCGTCGGGCGACCGAACGTCGGCAAGTCCTCGCTCGTCAACGCCATCCTCGGGCAGACGCGCACGATCGTGTCCGACGTGCCGGGCACGACGCGCGACGCCATCGACACGCCATTCGACTTCGAGGGGCGCTCGATGCTCCTGGTCGACACCGCCGGCATCCGCCGCCGCGGGAAGATCGAGCGGGGCGTGGAGCGTCACTCCGTGCAGGCCGCCGAGCACGCCGTCACCCGCGCTGACGTCGTCTTCCTGGTGATCGATCAGGGCGAGGCGACCGTGGCGCAGGACACCCACATCGCCGGCATGGTGTCCGAGGCGGGCAAGGGCCTGATCATCGTCGTGAACAAGTGGGACCTCGCGGAGTTCCCCGACGAGCGCCACACCTTCGCGCGGCGCCTGGACATGCGCTACAAGTTCGTCCCGTGGGCGCCCGTGCAGTTCACTTCGGCGCTGCGTGGTGAGGGCATCCAGGACTTGCTGGAGCTCGCGGTGCACGTGGAGCAGGTGCGCCGGCGCCGCGTGCAGACCTCGGAACTCAACCTCACCATCCAGCGCGCGATGGCCGACCACGGCCCCTCCGCCGTGCATGGCCGTCGGCTGAAGGTGATGTACGTGACGCAGGCGGAGACCGAGCCGCCGACGTTCGTCTTCTTCGTGAACGATCCGGAGCTGCTTCACTTCTCCTACCGCCGCTATCTGGAGAACCGCATCCGCGAGGCCTTTGGCTTCGAGGGTACGGCGATCCGGATGCGCTTCCGCCGCCGCTCCGAGGATCGCCAGGAGGCGTCAGCGTGATGCTCGCCGCGGTGGCCGTGCTCGTGCTCGGCTACGTGGTCGGCTCCATCCAGCCGGGCATCATCGTGGGCCGCCTCGTCCGAGGCGTGGACATCCGCGAGTTCGGCTCCGGCAAGACCGGCTTCACGAACACGCTTCGTACGCTCGGCCTGGTGCCCGCGCTCGTCGTCGTGTTCGGCGACATCGCGAAGGGCGCCGTGCCGGTGCTCGTCGGCCAGTACCTCGCCGGCTCTGACCTCGCAGCCGCGCTGGGCGGCGTCGGCGCCGTCGTCGGTCACACCTGGCCGATGTTCGCCGGGTTCCGAGGCGGCCGCGGCGTCGCCACCTCGTTCGGCGCGTTCCTCGCGATCGCGCCCATCCCAGCCGCTGTGGCGATCCTCACGGGCCTCGCGATCCTTGCGGTCACGCGCTACGTGTCGCTGATGTCCATGCTCGGTACCGCGCTCGGCCTCGGGGTGATGGCGTGGCTGGTGATGGTCGGTCGGATGCCTGCTGAGTACCTGGTCTTCGGGGTGATCGTGACGCTCTCGGTGGAGCTCAACCACCTCAGCAACCTGCGGCGGTTGCTGAGTGGGACCGAGCCGAAACTGGGGCAGGGCGGCGCACCGCGCGCGCCGGGCGCGGCGTGAGCATGCGGCGCGCGGTCGTCATCGGATCGACCGCGTGGGGCACGACGCTCGCCGTGCTGCTCGCCCGCAACGGCCTCGACGTGACCGTGCTCACGCGCACGCCCGCCGAGGCCGCCGAGTTGGAGCGCGACCGCGAGCACCATCGACGCCTTCCCGGCGTCGCCTTCCCCGCCTCGCTGCACGCGAGCGGCGACCCCGCCGCGCTGGATGCCGCCGATCTCGTGGTCGTCGCCACGCCTGCACAGACCGTTGCCGGTAACCTGCACGCGCTCGCGGCCCACGTGCCCGCCTCGGCGGTGGTTCTCTCCGCCAGCAAGGGCATCGAGATCGCGACCGGGCGCCGGATGTCCGAGGTCATTCGCGCCGAGCTGCCCGGGCGTCCTGTCGCCGTGCTCTCCGGCCCGAACCTCTCGCGCGAAGTCGCGAGCGGGCTGCCCGGCGCGACCGTGATCGCCTCCGCCGAGGCGTCGCTCGACGACCTCAGCGGGGCGTTCCACACGCCCTCCTTCCGCGTCTACACGACGGAGGACGTGGTCGGGGTCGAGTTGGGGGGCGCGCTCAAGAACATCTTCGCGATCGCCGGCGGCATGGTGGATGCGCTCGGCTACGGCGACAACGCGAAGGCGGCGATGCTCACGCGCGGCCTCGCGGAGATGACGCGGCTCGGCGTTGCGGCCGGCGCGGATCCGCTCACGTTCCTCGGCCTCGCCGGCATCGGCGACCTCATCGCGACCGCCTACAGCGAGCTCTCGCGGAACCACCACCTCGGCCAGCTGCTCGGCCGCGGGCTGCCCCTCGGCGAAGCGCTCGCGGAGATCGGCGAGACCGCCGAGGGCGCGGCGACCACCCCGGCCGCACTCGGCCTCGCTGCGCGGTACGGCGTGCAGCTGCCGATCACGGCAGGGCTGCACGCGGTCATGTACGAAGGGCAGGCGACCGAGGACGCGGTGCAGGCTCTGCTGCAGCGTGATCCGAAGCCGGAGCGCCCCGTCGTCGGCTGACCGCCGGGCTCATCGCCCCGCCGCGGGCGACCGCGGGGAGCACGGCTGCTACACTCACCCCAATGCCAGACAACGACGACATCACATCACGCGGCGACGGCGTCGGCGGCTTTGACGACCACGGCGAGCTCGATCCCGGGCTCGACGAGGAAGACGGCGACAGCGAGGCGCGTGCGACACCGGATCAGGTGATCGCCGCGATCGTCGATGAGACGGCCGCGATCCCGTTCCACGACCTCCCCGCCCTGTCGGAGGCCGACAACGCCACCGCCGGCAAGCTGCTGAACATGTGGCCCAGGATCCAGCCCGCACGGCGCCGCGAGGTGCTGGCGACCCTCCAGCGCCTCGGCGAGGAAGACTCGACGCTCGACTTCGATCGCGTGCACCTCACTGCGCTCCAGGATCCCGACCCCGCCACCCGCATCCTGGCGATCCGCGGGCTCTGGGAGCAGGAGCGCGAGGATGTGATGCGCCTGCTGGTGACCACGCTCCGCGCCGACACGGAGGCCAGCGTCCGCGCCGAGGCCGCGAACGTGCTGGGCCAGTACGTCGTCTCCATGGAGTTCGGCATGCTCCCGGAAGACGCCGCGGAGTTCCTGTCCGAAGCCCTCCGCGACACGCTCGAGGACGGCGCCGAGGAGGAGGAGGTGCGCGCGCGCGCCCTCGAATCGCTCGGCGCGGCCTCGGACGAGTGGGTCGCGGAGCTGATCGCGGAGTACTACGAGTCTGGCACGGCGCGCATGCGCCTCGCGACGATCCGCGCGATGGGGCGGAACGCCTCGGACGACTGGCTCCCGGTGCTGATCTACAACTTCGACGACGAGGACGCGGAGACCCGCGCCGCCGCCGCGACCTCCGCCGGCCAGCTGCTGCTGGACGCCGCCGTCGAGCCGCTTGCCGCGCTCACCGAGGACCCGGACGACGAGGTCCAGATCGCGGCCGTCAACGCGCTGGGCGAGATCGCGGGCGAGGCTGCCGAGGCCGTCCTGACGCGCCTCCTCGACCGCGAGCCGTGGCTGGCGGACGCCGCTCGCCACGCCCTGGCCGAGGCGCGCCTCATCGCGCTGGACGACGACGAGGCCGACGAGAGCGACGAGCGTGCCTGAGTCCGAGGCCGGCTCCGGCCGCCCCGGGCGCCGTCCTCGCGGGCGGCGTCGCGACCCTGCCCCCGGCACTGCGCGCCAGGTGCGTCATGCGATGTCCGCGGGTGGTGTGGTCTACCGCGAGCGCGACGGTCGCATCGAGGTTGTCCTGGTGGCACGCCCCGCCCACAACCTCTGGGCGCTGCCGAAGGGCACCCCGGAGCCCGGCGAGACCGTCGAGACCACCGCGCTCCGCGAGGTGCGCGAGGAGACGGGGCTGGAGGTGGCGATCGTCGCGGAGATCACCTCGATCCACTATCGCTACGCCGTCGCCTCGGAGCATGTGTTGGTGCAGAAGGTCGTGCACCACTTCCTCCTGGAGCCCGTGGGAGGCGACGTAACGTTGCATGACCACGAGTATGATGTCGTCGAATGGATAGACATCCACGAGGCGCCCGGCCGCATGAGCTATGCGAACGAGCGCTCGGTGGTGGAGCGTGCCGCTACGCTGATCGCGGAGTTGCGAGCGGACGCGCTGGGGGAAGCCGGGGCATGACCAGCACCTCGCCGCGCACCATCGTCACCGGCCGCCTGGTGCGGCTGCGGGAGAAGACGCTGGACGACGCTCCGCGCGACTACGAGTGGCGCAAGGATCCGGAGCTCGCGGAGTACGACGCCGCCCGCCCGATCACGATGCCCTACCGCAACTTCCTCGCCACGCTCACGGACGACCTCAGCTACCCGTCCTCCTACCGCCGCACCTTCGCCGTGGAGGACATCGAGACCGGCCGGCACATCGGCAACGTCATGTACTACGGCTACGACCCCATGCTGCAGGAGGCGGAGCTCGGTATCACGATCGGCGACCGGGAGTACTGGTCGCGCGGCTACGGCACGGACACGGTGGGCTCGATGCTCCGCTACCTGTTCGAAGACCGCGGGCTGCGTCGTGTCTACCTGCACACGCTGTCGTGGAACTACCGCGCGCAGACGGCATTCGGACGTGCCGGCTTCCGCCGAACCCGCCACGTCCGCCGCGACGGCTATGAGTTCGAGCAGATGGAGATTCGCCGCGAGGACTGGCCGCCACAGGCCTCCGTCGCCACCGAGGCCCAGCCGGACGACTGATCCGTCCGCCTCGCACGCACGCCCACTGCTCGCCACCTTTGCGCCCCAGTGAGGGCCGTGCTACAACCACTCGGGCACGTCAAAAGGGTTTCGCGTGTCGCGAGAGGGGACCGCCTGGTGATTCCAGAGCAGTTCGGGCGGATGGCCGTACTCCTCGTCTTCGCCCTGTCCTTTCCCGCCATTCCGCTGATCGCCTCGTGGGCCTTCTACCGGCTGCGGTTGCGGCCGGCCAACGACAATCCCATCAAGCACGCGACGTACGAGTGCGGTGTGGAGAGCGAGGGCTCAGCCTGGGGCCAGTTCAACGCGCGCTACTACCTGTTCGCGCTGGCGTTCGTCATCTTCGACGTGGAAGTGATCTTCCTCTACCCGTGGGCCGTCATGCATGGCGACCTCGACGTCGCGGCACTCCTGAAGGCAACACTGTTCATGGTCATCCTCGCGTTCGGCCTGGCCTACGCCTGGCGGCGCGGCGCACTGGAGTGGCGCTAGTTGCCCCGGGGACCAAAGCAGCGAGTCGGTGCTGAGATCGCGGCCGCGATGGATCGCGCGCTGCCCGGCGTCGTGACCGCCTCCACCGATGAGTGGGTCGAGGTGCGCCCCGATCGCCTCGTCGACGCGATGCGCTGGCTGCACGACGACCCGGAGATGGACGCCGCCACCATCAGCAACATGTGCGGCGTCGACCGCTACGACCACTTCGAGGTCGTCTACCACCTCCAGTCGCTGGATCTGAACCAGCAGATCGTGGTGAAGACGCGCATCCGCGACCACGAGGCACCCTCCATGCAGAGCGCGTACCCGGTCTACTCCGGCGCCCTGCTCCAGGAGCGCGAGGTCTACGACCTCATGGGGATCCGGTTCGAGGGCCACCCGGACATGCGCCGCATGTTCCTGTGGGAGGGCTACCCGGGCTTCCCGCTGCGCAAGGACTTCCTGCAGATCGCGGATCACCACCCCGGTCTGCCCCACTTCCCCTTTGAGACGGGGACACAGGAACGATGACGACCGCATCTGAGCCGTACGTCCTCAACATCGGGCCGCAGCACCCGTCTACCCACGGCGTGTTCCGCCTGCGCGTCGTCATGGACGGCGAGCGCATCCAGGACATCGACATGGTGGTCGGCTACCTCCACCGCTCGATGGAGAAGCTGGCGGAGGAGCGGACGTTCACGCAGAACATCCCGTTCACCGACCGCACCGACTACCTCGCCGCGATGTCCAACAACCTCGGCTACTGCCTGGCCGTCGAGCGCCTCGCGGGCGTCGAGGTGCCGGAGCGCGCCTCGTTCCTGCGCGTCATCTTCGCGGAGCTGCAGCGCCTCGCCAGCCACTCGATGGCGAACGGCACGTTCATCAACGACGCCGGCGCCTGGCAGACCCCGCTCATGTACATGTTCCGCGAGCGCGAGAAGATCCTCGACCTGTTCGAGATGACCTGCGGCGCCCGCCTGACCACGAACTACATGCGCATCGGCGGCGTCTCCTTCGACCCGCCACCGGAGTTCTACCCCGCCGTCGAGGCGCTGGTGGCGGAGCTCCCGGATCGCATCGCGGAGTACACCGAGCTCCTCGTCGACAACGAGATCCTGATCGCCCGCGCCCGTGGCGTCGGCATCATCTCCGCCGCAGATGCCATCAATGGCTCGATCACCGGGCCGATGCTGCGCGCCTCCGGCGTGCCGTGGGATCTCCGCAAGGCCGACCCGTACTGCGCGTACGACAAGTTCGACTTCGAGATTCCCGTTGGCCACAACGGCGACTGCTACGACCGCTTCATGGTGCGGCTCGAGGAGATGCGCCAGTCGGTGCGCATCATCCGCCAGGCCCTCGACGGCCTGCCCTCCGGCCCGCACAAGACCGAGATTCCGCTGGCGCTCCGTCCCGCCCCCGGCGAGGCCTATGCCCGCGTCGAGGGCCCGCGTGGCGAGCTCGGCTTCTACGTCGTCTCCGACGGCGGCCCGGCGCCGGCGCGCTTCCACATCCGCGCCCCTTCGCTGATCAACCTCTCGCTGCTGCGCCAGATGGCCGTCGGCACCTCGCTGCCGGACGCGATCGTGGCGCTCGGCTCGACCGACATCGTCGTGGGGGAGATCGACCGATGAGCGCCGCGCTCGACCCGATTCGCACCCGGCGCCCACAGGGCGACCTTGCGCTCGTCGTGAGCCTGTTCGCCGTGATCCTGCTGATCGGCGGGGCGGCCGGCGTCGGCTACCTCGTGCTGTCCGGCTCGCTCGATGGCCGCTGGTACGACTTCCGCGACCTGGGCGTTGGCATGGCGCACCTCGCCGAGTGGTTGGACGAGCAGAACGCGAGCCAGCCCGCCGCGACCCGTGCGTTGCTGGGCGACCATTGGATGTCGTACCTGACGACGGCGGTCATCGGCGGCATCGGCATCCTGTCGTTCGTCGGTGGCGTGCTGCTCATCCTCATCTGGGTGGAGCGCCGCCTCATCGCGCGTATCCAGGTGCGACGCGGCCCGAACCGCCTCGGCCCCTACGGCCTGCTCCAGCCACTTGCCGACGCGATCAAGCTCATCCAGAAGGAAGTCCTCATCCCCGAGGGTGCGGATCGCTTCCTCTTCTTCCTGCCGCCGATCCTCGTGTTCATCCCGGGCCTGCTCGTATGGGGCCCGGTGCCGTGGGCGCCGAACATGGCGTACCTCGACCTGAACGTCGGTGTGCTTTACCTGATCGCGATCTCGTCGCTGGCGACCGTCGCGATCTTCATCGCTGGCTGGTCCTCGAATAACCACTATGCGCTGCTGGGTGCGATGCGCACCGTCGCGATGATGATCTCGTACGAGATCCCGCTCGGCATGGCGCTGATCTCCGTCGTGCTCCTCGCCGGCTCCATGCAGCTGTCCGAGATCGTGCGCTGGCAGGCGCAGCACTACGCGTGGATGGCGTTCCTCATCCCGTTCTCGCTGTTCACGTTCTTCTTCTCGTCGACCGCCGAGCTGAACCGCACCCCGAACGACATCGCCGAGGCGGAGTCCGAGATCGTCGCGGGCTTCCACACCGAGTACTCCGGCATGAAGTTCGGCCTCTTCTACGCCGTCGAGCTGGGCAACGCCGTCGCGGTCGCGGCCTTCGTGACCGCGTTCTTCCTCGGTGGCTGGTCGCTGTTCGGCCTCGAGGCGTTCATCCCCGGATACATCATCTTCGCGACGAAGGTCGCCGCCGGGTACTTCGTGCTGGTGTGGCTGCGAGGCACGCTGCCGCGCTTCCGCCTCGACCAGCTCATGGCGTTCGCCTGGAAGTACCTCATCCCGATCACGATCGCGCACACCACGCTCGTCGCCGCCGAGGTGACCGCGATGGGTGCACTCGCGCTGCCCGGCATCGTCGAGCTCGGTACGGTCGCGCTCGTGAACATCGCCTTCACCGTGTGGGTGATGCGGCGCTGGGCGCGCTTCCTCGGCTACCGGCCGGAGACCGAGCGCGTCATGCAGCCGAAGCTGACGACCCAGGTGGGCGGCCTCCACGCCGCTGAGCGGATGCGAGGCGCCTCGTGACGTCTATCGGCATCACGATTGCCTTCTACGCGCTGTCGGGCCTGTCGATCGGGGCGGCGGTGGCCGTGTTCCTGACGCGGAACCTGCTGCACGCGGTGATCTTCGTGATCCTCGCATTCATCGGCATGGCCGGCCTGTTCGTGACACTCTCCGCCGACTTCCTGGCGGTGTCGCAGGTCATGATCTACGCCGGCGCGATCTCGGTGCTGCTCGTGTTCGCGGTCATGCTCACGCCGTACGCCTCGCGCGACAACGGCAACTCGCTCTTCGCGCCGGTCGGCGTGCTGGTTGGTCTCGGCTTCGCCGCGCTGATCGGGTTCGTCGCGACGCAGGTCGCGTGGCCGGTCTTCAGCGGCAGCGACCTGGAGGCACAGAACTTCACAGGCACCGTCCGCACCATCGGCGGGGCGCTCCTCGGCGGCTATGCGCTGCCGTTCGAGCTGGCCTCGGTGCTGCTGCTGGCGGCGCTCGTCGGCGCGATCGCGCTGGTTCGCGAGGACGAGCGATGAACCCGCTGGAGATCACGCTCGGCCATTACCTCGTCGTTTCGGGGATCGTCTTCGGCCTCGGCATCGCGATCGCGCTGTCGAAGCGGAACGCGATCGCCGTGCTCATGGGCATCGAGCTCATGTTGAACGCGGTGAACCTCACGTTTGTCGCGTTCTCCCGCTTCGGTTCCGCGTTCGGCCCGGAGCCGACGCAGCCGCTGGTCGGGCACGTGTTCGTGGTCTTCGTCCTCACGGTGGCAGCCGCCGAGGCGGCTGTCGCGCTCGCCATGGCGGTGCTGGTGTACCGCCGACGCGAGACCGTGGACCTCGACCGCATCAACCTGATGCGCTGGTAGGCGGGGGCACACGATGTGGGTGAAGTTCATGGAGGTTCCCGACGGCTACGCCGCCGCGATCTGGAAGGAGTTGTTCTCCACCGAAGCGCTGTCCGTGCGGGTCGTGCCGCCCCTGGAGACCGGGGCGATGACTGACGCGCGCGAGATCTGGGTGCCCGACGGCAAGACGCACGTCGCGCGCGAGGTGTTGAACAAGATCTAATGCCGACCATTCCTGAGGCCGCGGTCTGGGCGATCTACTTCGTGCCGCTGGTAACCGGCGCGCTCTGCGCGACCGCGTTCCGCCGCACCCCGCTTCTGGCGGGGCGCGCGATGATCACCGCGATGTTCGTCGCGTGGCTGCTGGCGCTCTGGACGCTCCAGACCGTCATCGGCCACCACGGCGAGGCGATCGGCTTCGACCCGATCACGTGGGTGCACCTCGGCGATATCCCGATTCAGTTCGGCGCCCGCGTCGACGGCCTCACCGCCGTGATGCTCGTCGTCGTCACCAGCGTGGGCCTGCTGGTGCAGGTCTACTCCACCGAGTACATGCGCGGCGACGGCGGCTACTACCGCTACTTCGCGTACATGGGCCTGTTCTGCTCCTCGATGCTCGGCCTCGTGCTCGCGTCGAGCCTGCTGCAGCTCTTCATCTTCTGGGAGCTGGTGGGTGCGTCCTCGTACCTGCTGATCGGCTTCTGGTTCCACCGGCCCTCGGCTGCCGCCGCCGCGAAGAAGGCGTTCATCGTCACGAGGTTCGGCGACTTCGGCTTCTTCCTCGGCGTGTTGCTCGTCTGGGTGAGCGCCGGCACGTACGACATGGCGACGCTGAACGAGCACGCAACCGAGCTGTCGGCCGCAGCCCTCACCGGCATCAGCCTCGGCCTGTTCTCCGGCGCGGTCGGCAAGTCGGCGCAGTTCCCGCTGCACATCTGGCTTCCCGACGCGATGGAGGGCCCCACGCCCGTCTCCGCGCTCATCCACGCCGCGACGATGGTCGCCGCCGGCGTCTACCTGATCGCGCGCATGTTCCCGCTCTTCCAGGCCGCGCCCGAGAACGTGCACATGTTCATCGCCACCATCGGCGGCATCACCGCGCTGCTCGCCGCGTCGATCGGTGTCGTGTCGACGGACATCAAGCGCGTGCTGGCGTACTCCACGGTCTCGCAGCTCGGCTACATGGTGATGGCGCTCGGCCTCGGCGGGTACGTCGCGGCGATCTTCCACCTGTTCACGCACGCGTTCTTCAAGGCGCTACTCTTCCTCGGTTCCGGATCTGTGAACCACGCGTCGGGCACGTTCGACATGCGCAAGATGGGCGGCCTGCGCTCCCACATGCCGATCACGTTCTGGACGTTCGTGATCGGCTCGCTCTCGCTCTCCGGCGTGTTCCCGCTCGCCGGCTTCTGGAGCAAGGACGAGATCCTCGCGACGGCGTACGAGGCGAACCCGATCTTCTTCGGCATCACCGTCCTCGTCGCCTTCCTGACGGCGTTCTACATGTTCCGCGCGATCTTCCTGACCTTCTTCGGCACCTACCAGGGTGGCGAGGCGTCCGAGCACGGCCACTCCTCGCACCCGCATGAGTCGCCGATGTCGATGGCGGGCCCGCTGTTGATCCTCGCCGTTCCGGCGATCGCCGTCGGCTGGGTGAACCTCGACGGCAGCTTCGGCCACTTCATCGAGGCCGCGCTGCCGGAGGCCGTCCGCCAGGGCCACCACGAGCCGGTCGCGCTGGTCATGGCAATCTCGACGGTCGCCGCGCTCTCCGGCATCGCCGTCGCCACCGCCATCTACTTCGCGAAGATGCCCGCCTCGGCCTCGATCCGCTCGAAGCTCGGCCCCCTGCCGGGGATCATCGAGCGCAAGTACTTCATGGATGACCTCGCCGAGGACATCCTCGTGCGCAAGGTGCTCTACGGCGGCATCGCCCAGGCCTGCGAGCTGTTCGACCGCTATGTGGTCGACGGCATCGTGAACGGCATCGGCTGGGCCGCCCGCATGAAGGGCGAGGTGCTCCGTCGCACCATCGTCGGCCAGCAGCAGGCGTACTCGTCGCTGCTGCTGGCGGGCGTGCTGGTCGCTGTCGTCGTGCTGTTCGCGCTCTCGGGCGCCGGGTTGGAGCGCTAGCCGATGCTGACGACGTTCCTGCTGCTCCCGCTCGCCGGCGTGCTGATGATCGCCTTCCTCCCGAAGCATCGAGAGCAGGACGCGCGCGTCATCGCGCTCGTCGTCGCGCTGCTTGCCTTCGCGGTCTCGCTCGTCGCCTTCGCGATGTTCGACCGCACCGCCGAGGGCTACCAGTTCGTCGACCGCTTCGAGTGGATCCGCGCGAGCGACGTCGGCTTCGGCGTCCAGTACATCGTCGGCGTCGACGGCCTGTCACTGCCGATGATCGTGCTCACTGGCCTCCTGTCGGTGGCGGCGATCCTCGTCTCCTTCGGCGTCACCCTCCGGACGCGCGAGTACTTCATCTGGCTGCTGGTGCTGGAGACCTCGGTCGCCGGCGTGTTCCTCTCGCTCGACCTCATCCAGTTCTTCCTGTTCTGGGAGCTCGAGCTGGTGCCCATGTACCTCCTGATCTCGATCTGGGGGTCCGGGCACAAGGAATACAGCGCGATGAAGTTCCTGCTGTACACCATCGGCGGCTCGGCGCTGATGCTGGTGGGCTTCCTGCTGCTCGGCCTGAAGGCCGGCACGTTCGAGATCGCGGTGCTGACCGAGGCACCGCCGACCGAGACGCTGCTCCCGCTCGCGGTCATCTTCTGGTTCATCATCGGGGCGTTCCTGGTGAAGCTGCCGGTCTTCCCGCTGCACACCTGGCTGCCCGACGCCCACACCGACGCCCCCACGGCTGTCTCCGTGATGCTGGCCGGCGTGCTGCTCAAGATGGGTGGCTACGGCATCCTGCGCATCGTCCTCCCGATCATGCCGCAGCAGGCGCAGCAGTTCGGGATGGTGCTGGCGACGCTCGCCGGCTTCTCTGTCATCTACGGGGCGCTGATCACGCTGCGCCAGCGCGACCTGAAGCGCGTCGTCGCGTACTCGTCCGTCTCGCACATGGGATACGTGCTGCTCGGCATCTCGGCGCTCGGCGCCGTCGGCCTGAACGGCGCCGCCCTGCAGATGTTCACGCACGGCACGATCACCGGTCTGCTGTTCATCATGGTCGGCCTCATCTACGACCGGGCGCACACGCGCCAGATCGCTGACCTGAGCGGCCTCATGCACCGCATGCCGCTGATCGGCACCGTGCTTGTCATCACCGGCTTCGCGGCGCTCGGTCTGCCTGGCCTGTCGGGCTTCGTCGCCGAGCTCACCGTCTTCCTGGGGACGCTCGAGGTGCACCCGGTCGCCACCATCGCGGCGGTCTTCGGCGTGGTGCTGGGTGCCGGCTACATCCTGTGGACGGTGCAGCGCGTGCTCGCGGGCCCGCCGAATGAGCGCTGGGCCCACCTGACCGACGCCGACAAGTGGTGGGAGCACACAGCGATGGCCGGCATGCTCGTCGCCATCGTCCTGGTGGGGGTCTACCCGCGCATCCTGACTGACGTGGTGAGCGGCGGCATCGCCCCGATCGCGGCGATCCTCGGAGGTGGCTCGTGAACTTCGGGGATGCGAACTACCTCGGCCCGGCGATCACACTGTTCGCCGGTGCGGGCGTCGTGCTGGGCGCCGATGTCTTCACCGACCGTCGTGCCCCCGCGCGCACCCTCGCGCTGCTGACGATCCTGGCCGCCGCGCTCTGCGCCGTCGCCCAGGCGATGTGGGGCCCCACCGAGGTCGGCTACGGCGGCATCATCCGCTCCGACGCATTCAGCTCGTTCTTCACCTTCCTGCTGCTCGCGATCACCGCAGCGGTGCTGACCGCCTCCGGCGGCGGCCTGCAGCGCGTCGCGCAGGCAGGCGAGTTCTATGCGCTCGTGCTCGTGTCGACGGCATCGATGGTCGTGCTCGCGCAGGCGCAGGAGCTCATCACCATCTTCGTGGCGATCGAGACCACCTCGGTGTGCCAGTTCATCCTCGCCGGCCTCGCCCGCGATGACCGCTCCGCCGAGGCGGGGCTGAAGTACCTGCTCACCGGTGCGGTCTCCGCTGCGGTGTTGCTCTACGGCTTCGCATTCCTGTTCGGGCTCGCCGGCTCCACGAACCTCGAGGACATCGCGACCGTCATCGCCGGTGCACCCGAGGGTGGTCGGCTGGCAATCATCGCGGCGTTCGTGATGGTGGCGGCGGGTCTCGGCTTCAAGATGGCGCTCGTGCCGTTCCAGGCCTGGGTACCGGATGTCTACCAGGGCGCCCCGACACCCGTGACCACGTTCCTGTCGGCCGCATCGAAGGCTGCCGGATTCGCGGTCACCCTCCGCATCTTCTACACCGGCCTCGGCGGCGGCGACTCCTTCGTCGCGACCCAGTGGGCGATGATGTTCGCGCTCTTCGCGGCGGTGTCGATGACGTTCGGCAACCTCGCCGCCATCCAGCAGACGAACGTGAAGCGCCTGCTCGGCTACTCCTCGATCGCGCAGGCGGGCAACATCGCGGTCGGCCTCGCAGCCGTCGCCTCGGGCAGCACACTCGGTCCCTCGGCGGTTCTGTTCTTCCTTGGCACCTACGCCGCGACGAACGTGGGCGCCTTCATCTGCGTCATCGTCGTCTCCAGCCGCGTCGGCTCGGACGACCTGCGAGACTACGCGGGCCTGCTGAAGCGGTCACCGGGCGTCGCACTGGTGCTCTCGCTCTGCCTGCTGTCGCTCACCGGCATCCCGCCCACCGCGGGCTTCCTGGCGAAGCTCTACGTGTTCAACGCGGCGGTGCAGACCGGCCATGTGTGGATGGTCGCGCTGGTGATCGTTGGCGTGCTGAACACGGCGATCTCGGCGTTCTATTACCTGCGCTGGGCCCGCATCATGCTCCTGGATGAGCCGCGCGAGGCGACGACGTTCATGCCCAGCGGCACCGTCGGCGGCCTGCTTACGCTCGCGGCGCTGGCCGTGCTGTTCTTCGGCGTGAACCCGACGCCGCTCATCGACATCGCCCGCCGCGCCGCCGCGACCCTGCTCTAGGCGCATCGCGTGCCTTACGAGGTCATCGTCGAGCTCGACGAGGCGCTCTCGGCGACCGAGGCGGCAACCGTCGACGTCCCCGCCGTGGAGGCGCTCGTCGCCCGCGTCCTCACGGACGAGGCGATCGAGGACGAGACCGTCGTCACCGTACTCTTCGCGGACGACGCCTTCCTGCAGGCCCTGAACCGCGAGCACCGCGACCTCGATGAGCCGACCGATGTGCTCTCCTACGCGGCCGACGCCGAGAGCGAGGACGCCGCGGTGTTCCCGGGGATGCCGGAGGACGAGGACGAGCCGCCATACCTTGGCGACATCGCCGTCTCCGTGCCGACGGCGCTCCGCCAGGCCGCAGCGGCAGACCTCGAACCGTCCGAGGAGATCGCACACCTCGTCGTGCACGGCCTGCTGCACATCCTCGGCTACGACCACGAAGAGCCCGAGGAGGACGCCGCCATGCGCGCCCGCGAGGAGGGCTACCTCGGCCCGCGCATCCATGCGGCAGGGCCGGACGCCCACGTCCTGCATCGATAGACCGCACCCGTGAGCAAGCCCCCGCGAGGGGGTACACTGGCACGGCTGGGGCGCCCGAATCTCCCCTCGGACGCGGCGGGTACACGTTGAGCCAGGAAGTCCTCTACCGGAAGTGGCGGCCGCAGCGCTTCGCGGACGTCGCGGGCCAGCAGCCGATCACCACCACGCTCCGCAACGCGGTCGCGGGGGGCACGCCCGCGCACGCCTACCTGTTCACGGGGCCGCGCGGCACCGGCAAGACCACCACCGGTCGCATCCTCGCGAAGGCCGTGAACTGCACCGCACCCGAGGCCGGCGAGCCCTGTGATCGCTGCCCCTCCTGCGAGGCGTTCAATCGAGGCGCCGCGCTCGACCTCATCGAGCTCGACGCCGCCTCCAACCGTGGCATCGACGAGGTGCGCGCGCTCCGCGAGGCCGCCGGGTACGCCCCGAACGCCGCCCGCTACAAGGTGTACCTCATCGACGAGGTGCACATGCTGACGGACGCCGCCTTCAACGCGCTGCTCAAGACGCTCGAGGAGCCGCCCCCGCACGTCATCTTCATCCTCGCGACCACCGAGGCGCACAAGATTCCCGCGACGATCCTGTCGCGCTGCCAGCGCTTCGACTTCCGCCGCATCACCCTCGCCGCCGCCGTCGACCGCCTGCGCACCATCGCCGACGGCGAGGGCATCGAGGTCGCACCCGGCGGGCTCGAGGCGATTGCGCGGCAGGCGACCGGCTCCCTGCGCGATGGCGTGAACCTGCTCGACCAGCTCGTCGCCTACCACGGCACGCGGCTCGACCTCGACGCCGTGCAGCACGGCCTCGGCCTCATCATCGATGAGCGCACGACCGACCTCGCGCGCGCCGCGATCGGGAAGGATCTTGCCACGGGCCTCGCACTCCTCGCGGGAGCGCGTGACGACGGCGTCGAGATCCGTGCGTTCCTGCGCGAGGTGGTGAACACGCTGCGCGCCGTGCTGCTGCTGAAGGCGGGCGCCGGCGACCAGCTCTCGCTCTCCGATGACCAGGCCGCCGAGCTGCAGTCGATCGCCACCGGCTCGCAGAGCCAGGACATCGTCGCGGCGCTGCGGGCGCTGGGTTCGATCGATTTCGGCGGCGACCCCTACGACTCGCTCCCGGCCGAGGTCGCGTTCGCCTCGCACGCCGTGGGGCTGAACGAGGCCGCCGCACCCGCCATCCCCGCGCGCCCGATGCCGGCACCGCCGTCCGCCGCGCCCGCGAGCACCTCCGCCGCGCGCCCGCAGCAGGATCGACGTGCGCCCGCCATGGCTCGGCCGCGCGCGCAGGCCCCACAGGGGCAGTCCGCGCCACAGCCGCCCCAGCCGAGGCGCGAGGAAGCCCCGAGCGCACCACGTCCCGCCCCGGCGCCGTTCGTCCCGCCCGATGCCGACAGCGCCTCGCCGGAGCTCGTCGCGCTGCGTGCCGCCCTCGGTGGCATCCGCGAGGCCGCGCGCAAGCGCTACCAGCCGGCGGGCGCGCTGCTGAACACGCCCTGTGCCATCAAGAGCTTCGAGGGCGACGTCGTCGAGATCGGCTTCCGCTTCCCCGCCCACGTGGAGAAGGTGAAGGACGACCCGAAGGCGATGCAGGCGATCGTGGAGGCGTGCTCCGAGGCCGTCGGTCGGACGGTGCGTGTGACGCCCGTGCTCTGGGACGCCCTGCAGCAGGCACAGGCTGCCGCCGCACCCCCGCAGGCGAAGGGTGGCCACCTGCTGGAAGAGGCGCTGCGCGCCGGCGCCGTGCCGATCCAGGAGTAGGCGCGCGTGCAGGATCGCTACCCCGTCACCCCGTCATCACCCATCCAGCGCCTCGTCGATGCGTTCAACCGCCTGCCGGGCATCGGCCCGAAGTCGGCGCAGCGCCTCGCGTACTACATCCTCCGTGCCCCCGCCGAGGAGGCGCACGACCTCGCCCAGGCGCTCATCGAGGTCAAGGAGCGCGTCGTCCTTTGCTCGCGCTGCCAGGACATCACTGATCAGGACCCCTGCCGCATCTGCGCCGACATGAGCCGTGACGGCACCGTGCTCTGCGTCGTCGAGGAGCCGCTCGACCTCCGCGCGATCGAGCGCACGGGCGGCTTCCGTGGACGCTTCCACGTGCTGCACGGCGTCATCTCGCCCGCCGACGGCATCGGCCCGGACGACCTGAAGATCGCCCAGCTCCTCGCGCGTCTCCGCGACGCCGACGCCGGTGTGACCGAGGTCATCGTTGCCACGAACCCGAACCTTGAGGGCGAGGCGACCGCGATGTACCTCTCGCGGCTGCTCTCGCCGCTCGGCATCAAGGTGTCGAGGCTTGCGCGCGGCCTGCCCTCAGGCGCGGACCTCGAGTACGCTGACGACGTCACGCTCGGTCGCGCGCTCGAGTTCCGACAGGCGGTGGAGTGATGTTCCTCGAAGGCATGACCAAGCCGTGGTGGATCGCGGCCGTCGTCGTCTGGCTCGTGGTGCTGATCGGGCTGCAGGAGTACGCCGACTACGACTTCCAGGGCGCGGCGCGCCTCGGCGTCCTCGCGGGCGGCGTCGCAGCGCTCGTCGTCTGGCTCGCGGTCGGTCGAGGCCGCACCTCACCGGCGACGCCCGCACCCGACGCCCCCCGCCGCCCGAAGCCGCGCAAGAAGGCGTAGCGTGCCCGCGCGCATCCCGCGCGTCACCCATACCGAGGCGATCGTGCTGCGCCACCGCCACCTTGGTGACGCCGATCGCATCGTCACGCTGCTCACCCCCACCCGAGGCAAGCTCGACGCCGTCGCGCGCGGCGCGCTGCGGCCACGCAGCAAGCTCGCGGGGCACCTGGAGCCGATGACGCGTGTCGATGTGCTGCTCGCGCACGGCCGGAGCCTCGACATCATCACGCAGGCACAGATGCTGGAGGGCTTCCCGGAGCTGCGCACCGACCTCGACCGCCTCAGCGTGGCGATGTACCTGCTGGAGCTCACCGACCGCCTCACCATCGACCGCGGCGACGGCGACGAGCACCTGGACGCGCGCCCGCTCTACGAGCTGCTGCACGCTACCCTCGTCCGCATCGCCCGAGGCGACGGGCTGCACTTCGCCGCCCGCACGTTCGAGATGCACCTGCTCGACATCGCCGGCTTCCGCCCGGAGTGGCGACAGTGCGTCGCCTGCGACCAGCCGGTGAGCGCGGATCGCGCGAACTGGTCGCCGTCCGGCGGCGGCGTCGTCTGCCCCGAGTGCCTGCACGTCCACCCCGAGGCAGTCGCCATCGACGCCACCGTGCTGCGCGTGCTGCGTGCGATCCAGGACGGCCCGTACGAGGAGGCCGCGCGCATTCGCCTCAGCCCCGATCTCGCGGGAGGCCTTGAGCGCGTCATGCACCAGCTGATGCGCGCGACGACCGAGCGCGCGCTGCTGAGCGCGCAGTTCGTCGCAGACGCGCGCCGTGCGGGTGCAGTCGATGGCTAGGGATGTCATGAGCCGCCGAGGTGAACCGGTGCGGGAGGTTGGACTGACATACGCTGCTGTGTGGCAGATGCTCGGGTGGCTCGGAGTTGCCGCCGTGATCGTCCTGTCGTTACGCCCGCATCCACCACAGCTGCCCGGCCTCTTCGGGTGGGACAAGGTGCAGCACCTGCTCGCGTACGCGGTGCTGATCTGGTGGTTCCGCCAGGCCTTCCGTGGAGGTATTCGTTGGGTGCTGGCCTTGGTCGCGCTTGGTGTCGGACTCGAGTTCCTGCAGGCGCTGACGCCGAACCGAGTGTTCGACTACGCGGATATGGCAGCGAATGTGCTCGGCGTGGTGCTCGGGCTTGTGGTCGCCGCGACTGCGCTCGGCCGGACGCTTGCGTGGGGAGATGCCTTGGTGCAAAGCATCATTGACCGACGACATCACGAGGATGACAAGACGAGGTGAGGCGAGCCTTTAGACGCGGCGGACGCGCTCGATGCCGCGACCGGGGTGCCACGACTCGATCAGCAGGTGGTCGGCCGGTGTGCCGATGCGCGTGAGCACGACCTCGTCGATGTCGATGCGGAACAGGTGGAAGTCGCCGCCCGGGTCGCCCTGCACCGCGAGGTAGCGCGTCTTCTCGTCGCCGTCCGGCACCTCGATCGCGCGCCCCGCGATCTTCGCGTCGCCCAGTCGCATCTCCGGGTCGACTGTCGCGCTGTGCAGCGCCAGCCGAGGGTCGCGCAGCAGATCCCGTGCCTTCACCGAGTCGAGCATCATGCCGAGGTATACCTCGCCGTCGAGGAAGCGTGCCTCGTTGCCGCTCACGCGCGGCGATCCGTCGCGGCGCAGCGTCGCCAGTACCTTGTGCTTGTGGGCGTCGAAGACCGCCTGCGCGGCGCCCGCGAACTCGGAGGCATCGGCCAGCACCTCGTGCCAGCTGGTCACGAGGCTAGTTCCGACGCTCGGTCACGTAGTCGACGAGCGCGTCGAGCGTCGCCTTCGGCTCGCCCTCCGGCAGCACCGCCAGCGCCTCGCGCGCGGACTGCGCGAACCGTCGCGCCGTCACCATCGACTCGTCCAGCAGATCCGAGGCGCGGATGTCGTTGATCGCGCGCTGCAGATTCGCCCGCCGGCGCGTGCCCTCGAAGGCGCGCTTCACCGGGTTGTCCTCCGGCGAGCGGCCCATGTAGAGCAGCGTCGGCAGCGTGACGGTGCCGGAGAGCAGGTCGCTGCCCGCCGGCTTGCCCAGCTCCTCGCTCGTCGCGGTGAAGTCGAGGATGTCGTCGACGATCTGGAACGCCATGCCGAGCTGGATGCCGAAGCGCCGCATCGGCTCCACGTACGCCTCCGGCGCGCCCGAGACGATCGCGCCGCCCTCGGCAGCCGTGCCGAAGAGCGACGCGGTCTTGCCCAGGATGCGATCGAGGTAGCGCTGCACGTCCTCGGAGTACTCGTATGCGCTCATGTCCTGTGTGAGCTCGCCGTTGGCCATGATGCGCAGCGTGTCCGCGAAGTTGCGGATGACGCGGATGTTGCCGGTGCGTGCCACGAACTCGGCGGCGTGCGCGAAGAGGTAGTCGCCCAGCATCACGCTGGAGGCGTTGTTGAACAGCAGGGCGGCCGTCGGCTTGCCCCGCCGCTCCGGCGCGGCATCGATGACGTCGTCGTGCACCAGCGTCGCGGTGTGCAGCAGCTCGACGCTCGCCGCCATCGGCACGAGGCGTTCGAGGTCGTACTCGCCCAGCCGCCCTGCCAGCAGCGAGATCGCCGGGCGCAGCCGCTTCCCGCCGCCGGTCAGCGTCGACTCCAGCATGCGCCGCAGCCACGGGAACTCGACCCGAGTAAGGCTCATCAGCATCTCGTCGACGCGCGGCAGATCGTCGGTGACCGGCCCGTAGAGCCGGCTGGCGTCGCGCTGGATGGTGGGCGTTCCAGTCATAGCGAGAATCCGAACAGTCGGGCGGTGTTCTGTGCGGCCGCCTCGGTCACCTCGTCCACGCTGCAGCCGCGGATACCCGCGACGAAGCGTGCCGTCTCGACCACGTAGGCGGGCTCGTTCCTCGATCCGCGGTGCGGCACCGGGGCGAGGTACGGAGCGTCCGTCTCTATGAGCATAGCGGCAAGCGGCACCGTCGCGGCGACCTCCTGCCCTCGGCTGTTGCCCCTGTACGTCACGGTGCCCGGCACCGAGATCACGAATCCGAGGTCGATGTAGGCGAGCGCCAGCGCCGCGTCACCGGAGAAGCAGTGCAGCATCCCGATCTCGCGCTCCGGCCCCAGGTACCGACCGACGCGATCCGCCCACTCCGACAGCACGCTGAAGCAGTCCGCATCGGCGTCACGGGTGTGGATCACGACCGGCAGCTCGAACTCGCGCGCGAGATCCAGCTGCTCGCGGAACGCCTCGAACTGGGCGTCCCGGGGCGAGAGGTTGCGGAAGAAGTCGAGCCCGATCTCACCGACGCCGACGTACTCGCCGGTCGCCAGCAGGGCGCGCATCGCCTCGCGCTCCTCAGGCCAGCGCGATGCGCCGTGGGGGTGCAGGCCGGTGACGGCGTGGATGCGCGGGTCGCGGCGCGCGAGGTCGAGCGCGCGCTGGCCGCTCGCGACGTCGTCGCCCGCCTCGATGATGCCGACCAGGCCGGCATCCCAGGCACGCTGCAGCGCGGCATCGAGGTCATCCCCGAACTGCCGTGACGAGACGTGGGCGTGGGCGTCGATGATGGGAGCGCTCAATGGCCGAGCCGAGCCTCCTCCTCCGCCGCAACGGAGTCGTCGAGCTTCTGGAAGAGCGGCGTCGGCTCGGGCAGGGGAGCGCCCCCCGCGACCTCGCTGCGACGCCAGCCCGCGGCCTGGAGGTCGCCGGTGTTCCCGG
>JBAYUZ010000020.1:0-28489 GCA_041674885.1 Dehalococcoidia bacterium | reverse complement strand
GTAGGTCTTGATCGTGCGCGCCAGCCCGCGGTCGCGAGCGGCGATCGGTGCATCCTCGACCTCACCGGGGACGGAAGCCGCCTCCGGGATCTGGTTGAGGAGGTTGTCGATCTCCCACTGGGTCAGCGTCCTGCTGGTATCGGCCACGGCGGTTCCCTCTC
The DNA here is from genome assembly GCA_041674885.1 of Dehalococcoidia bacterium. Lineage (GTDB taxonomy): Bacteria > Chloroflexota > Dehalococcoidia > UBA2979 > UBA2979 > RH-chloro-G1. The sequence continues at coordinate 28,328 of JBAYUZ010000020.1, read as the reverse complement.
GCGCCCTGCGTGCGAGCTAGTCGGTGACGAACGAGGTGAAGAAGACGCGGTATGCGACGGGGTGATGAATCTCCTCGTGAATCGCCTCCAGGATCTCCTCGCGGAGCGCGGCCTTCCCTTCGGCAGACGAGATCTCCTCCACCTTCTTGCCGGAGACGACGGTGGTGATGACGTCCTCGATGTGGTCCTTCAGCGCGCCGATCTCGTCCTTCTCGAACTCCTCCAGCGCGTGCTCGAGCTCCTTGCCGGTGAGCTTGAACCACGCGGGATCGGTGGTCTCAAACTCGATGGTGGTCTGCATCTTCAGGAAATGCTTCTGTCCGCCGGCGGGTGCGAGATTGAACACGCGATCCTTGAGTGCGAGCGTGGGGCCGAGCTTGCCCTCGACGTGCACGGGCGTCGGCTCTGCCTTCTCCGCCTGCGCGGAGCGGCTGTTCATGAAGAACATCGTGCCGATGACGGCGACCGCGACGAGCACGATGCCGACGCCACCGAAGATCAGTCCCTTTTTCATCTGCGACTCCTGACCGGTACTAGCGATCCGCGGTCGGCGTCGCAGGCTGCGACGTCCGCGCGGAGGGATAGAGCAGCACGATGTCCGCACGGCGATTGGCGGCGCGGCCCTCGGGCGTGTTGTTGGAGGCGACGGGGCGGTGCTCCGCGTAGCCGGCGGCGGTCGTGCGCTCCGCGCTCACGTGCCCCTGCTCGATGAGGTAGCGGAGCACGGCGGTGGCGCGCGCGGCGGAGAGCTCCCAGTTCGTCGGGTAGCGATCCGTGCCCACGGGCACGTTGTCGGTGTGACCCTCGACGCGCACCTGGTGGGGGAGGTCGGCGATCACGCCGGCTGCGACCTGCAGCAGCGGCGCAGCCTCCGGCTTGATGTCGGCGCTGGCGGATGCGAACAGCAGCTGGTTCGGCAGGCGGATGACGATGTTGTCGTCCTGGCGCGTCACGATCAGCTGACCGCCAACGCCCGCACCCTCGGCGCGTGCCTCGACCTCTGACTGGATCGTCTGCAGGTCGCGGTCGATCGTGCCGGAGTTGAGCGGGCCGGGCAGCAGGCCGCGACCGCCGTCGTGGATGGGCGAGCCGCCGGGCTGACCGCTGCGCACGTCTACGTTGAACGCGTTGCCGAGGCCGAACGCGAACATCTTGAACTTGTCCGCGTCCACCTTCGACGTGGAGTACAGGATGATGAAGAAGCCCAGCAGCAGCGTGACCAGGTCGGCGTAGGAGATGACCCAACGCTCGTCGCCGCCGTGGCCCTCTGCGGGCGGGCCCCTGCGCTTGCCGGAGGCGCTCATGCGGCGCGCTCTTCCTCGGCGGCCTCATGCGACCGCTCGTGGGGCGAGAGGAAGGACTCCAGCTTCTCCTTGACGATGCGGGGGTTGTCGCCGGACTGGATGGAGAGGATGCCCTCGAGAATCATCTCGCGGACCATCCGCTCCTCACCGGAACGAATCTTCAGCTTCTCCGCGATCGGCAGCATCATGACGTTCGCAAAGCCGACGCCATAGAACGTCGCGACGAACGCGGTCGCGATGCCGTGACCGAGCTCCTCCGGCTCCGCGAGGTTCGAGAGCACGGTGATGAGGCCCATGACGGCGCCGAGCACGCCCAGGGTGGGGGAGAAGCCGCCAGCGGCCTCGAACACCTTTGCGTTCTCACGGTGGCGCGCGGAGAGCGCGTCGATCTCGATCTCCATGATCGAGCGGAGCGCATCCGGGTCGGTACCGTCGATCATGAGCATCAGCCCCTTGCGGGCGAACGCGTCATCGATCTTCTGGGCTTCTTCCTCAAGCGAGAGCAGGCCTTCGCGGCGGGCCTTGTCGGCCATCTCCACCAGCTGCTTCGACATGTGCTCGGCGTGGACGCTGACCTTATTGAAGACCGCGTTCATCGCGAACTTCGGCATGCCGAGGACCAATTCCAGCGGAAACGCGATCAGGATCGCGCCCAGGGTGCCGACGAGCACGATCATCAGGCCGGGGATGTTGAACAGGTTGAGGACGTTACCGCCCTCGATCATGTATCCGCCGAGGATACCGACGGCAGCGACGACCAGTCCTGCGACCGTAGCGAGATCCACGTGGTGCTCCTAGTTACTGGTTCTCGACGACGTGCAGGTAGGACAGCGGCGGGCTGGCGTTCCCGCCGGCGACCGCGCGGCGGTACGCGACGATGCGCGACACGACCTCGTGATCCGTCTCGCGGACGATGTAGGAGTGGCCGTTGATCAGGGTGATGTTGGTGTCGGGCCGACTCTCCACGCTCTGGATGTAGTCGGCGTTGACGAAGAGCTCACTCTTGTCCAGCCGCGTCACGAGGATCATCGGGCACCTCCGGTGCGATTACCGGAGCCCATTGTTCGGCCGGGGCCGCTGCGTCCGTATCGGGGACTTCCCTGAGACGGAGCGCCTCGATCCCTACTGTCTGCGGCGTGATTGCGGGGTCGGGGCGAGGTGCGCGAGGGCGCGCAGATGCGGGCGAAGCGCGGTGCTACGCGCGCGGCGGCAGCAGCCCGCGGAGCGTGATCGTCAGCTCCTCGACCGTGAACGGCTTCGCGAGGAATGCGTCGGCGCCGGCCTCGCGCAGCTGCTGCGCCTGGCCGCCGTCGCTGTACGCGGACATCGCGATCGCAGGCGTCGCGGCGCGACGCGGGTCGCTGCGCAGCATCGCGAGCAACTGGTCGCCGGGGACGTAGGGCATGCGAAGGTCGAAGAGCGCGAGGTCGATGCGCGCATCACCGTGCAGGTGATCGCGCGCCTCCGCACCGTTGGCGCAGAGCAGCACCTCGAAGCCGCGGGAGCGGAGCACCAGCGCGAGCATGCCGCGCAGGCTGTCCTCGTCCTCGGCGACGAGGATGACGGGGGGCGAGTCTGCGGGGGTCATCGCGGCCGAGGCCGCAAGCGCGCCGGGCGCCCGCGCCGCACCAGGTTCCTACCCAGCGCGGCGCCCCTCTTCGGCCTCGACATTGGGGCTTTCGAGTCCGACCAGCCCACGCTTGATGGCGTACCGGATCAGGTCGGTGCGGTTGCGAGCGTGAAGCTTGCTCATGATGTGCGCCTTGTGCGCCTCCACGGTCTTCACGCTGATGAAGAGCTCGTCGGCGATGCGCTGGTTGGACATGCCCTCCGCGATCAGCTGGAGCACTTCGCGCTCGCGGCCGGTGAGCAGCTCGTAGCCGCCCTTCGGCTCCGGCTGCTTCGCCTGCATCATCACCTCGTTCACCGCGATCTCGGCAGAGACGTCGGCGGAGAAGTAGGTGTTGCCGCGGTAGACGGACTGGATGGCGAGCAGCAGCTCGTCGAGGTCGGACTTCTTGACGACGTAGCCTGCGGCACCGGCGCGGAGCGCCTCCAGCAGCCGGTCGTCCTCCAGGTACGCGGTGAGGATGAGGACGCGCGCGCCGGGGGTGTGGCGCACGATCTGGCGGGTCGCCTCGATGCCGTTCAGGCCGGGCATGACCATGTCCATGAGCACGACGTCGGGGCGGAGTCGCTCGGCCGCGTCCACGGCGTCGCGGCCGTTCGTGGCCTCGCCGATGATCTCCAGGCTGTCCTGCGCCTCCAGCATGACGTGCAGCGCCTGGCGCAGCAGCGTGTGGTCATCGACCAGCAGCACGCGGATGCGCTGCCCGCCGTTTCGCCCGGTCGGGCGGCCACGGGTCACGGGCGAGAAATCACGGCGTTCCTGGGTCATTACCCCTCCATGCCCCGCAGTCGCAGCAGCGTACGCGGTTCTGTTATGTAGGCCAAGTGACAACCGTCCCCCGGGGGACCGTCGAGCGCTACGCCGACTTCTGCTCCAGGCCGTTGTACGCGCGGCTGGCGGTCAGTTCGCGATAGTCATCGAACCGGTCCGTCGACTCCGGGCTTGCGGCGTAGGTGCGTGTGGCGTTGCACCGAAGGCAACGGCCCAGAACCACGCCACCAGCGGGCTCACCAAGCAGCCAGTGGTGGATGCAGCTCGGCGGCTGCGTGGTGTCGATGATCTGGAGCTCGCTCACGGCTCCACCTCCCTGATGACTTCGATGTAACGACCGTCATGCTAGGGAGGGATGGGGAGGGCCCGTATAGGTGTTTCCCCTAGGGAGTCAGCGTGAACACCCGCGCTTTTGAGGGAAATGGAGGAGAAGACCGAGGGATGTCAGCGGGCAGACAGCCGGGGCCGCCCCGCATTCCCGCAGGGCGGCCCCGGATCGGGCTCAGGAGTTCGGAGTGGGGGGCGTGCCGTGGAAGGAGTACTCCACGTGTTCCTCCAGCGACATGTTCATCTGGGAGCGCAGCGCCAGGTCGAAGTCGGCCTGGGCAGCGTGATCCGCCTGCTCCGCCGACTCCCACACGCCGATGCGGCCCATGTAGCCGTCCGGCTCGACAGGCTCCAGGCGGTAGCCGGTGATAAAGCCGGGCTGCTGCGAGAAAAAGCCGACCAGGCGGTCGATCAACTCGCGGACACGCGCTTCCTCGCCGTGGCGGGGACGCATCAGGGAGACGCGGACGTAAGGCACGAGACCCTCCTACCCTCGGCGCCCCGAACGATGAGGGGGAGGCGCCGCCCAGCCCCAACGGGTGGGGCCACAGTGTAGGAGATCGCGAGACCGCGCGGGCACCATGCGACGAGGACGCCATGCGGCGTCCTCGTGCAGGTCAAGTCAGCGGTGATTAGAGGCGGAGCTTGCCGTGGGAGGGCTGGCGGCGGCGCTGCTTGCCGGCGGCCAGGCGCTCCTCCTCCAGGATCTCGGACGGGTCGGCGATCTGCGTCTCGTGGACGTAGCCGCAGGCGATGCAGGTGCCGAACTTCCCGTACCAGTCGTCCTCAATGATCATGAGGCCACGGCAGCGTGGGCACTGCTTGGGCGGTGCTGAGTTGTTCACGGGACATTCCCCTAGCGGCCGGATACCCTCCGGTGCGGGCCTGTGCCAGTGCCTACGGGGTTAGCTGTCGGGTTCGGGCCGGTCAGGTAGGCCCGCTCTCCGTGGAGCGTGCGCTCCGTGGAGAGTTCACCCCAGATGGTGGTTCCCCCGTTCGCCGGTTCCGCCCGGCGACTCGGCTCGCGCTCCTCCGCCAACTCGTTTCATCACATTCGCGTTTACTTCGTGATTGTGACGACAAGAGCATACTCAGGCGGATTCGCCTGTCAAGGGTTCATCTCACCTTCATATCAACGGCAGCCGAGCTCGTGTACGAGAGCCCTCCCGCTGGGCTATGCTGCGCACGTTCTTTCCCGCAGAGATCCGGGGAAGCCGGTGCGATTCCGGCGCTGTCCCGCAACTGTGAGCCGCTGTCGAGGTACCACCCCGACGCGGTGAGCCAGAGTACCGGCCTGCGCACTGGTGACCGAACCCGCGAGGACGGGGCGTCGGCACGCGGCACTTCGGGGCCGCGCTGCCCCCGCAGGCGTCGATGCCGACGCCGTCCGCCTCGCTGCAGGAGGCGGATCTGATGCGTCGAGGGCTCACCTCTCTTCTCTCCTGGCTCTCGCTTGCCGTACTGGGCGCGCTCATCCTCGGGTGCGGGTCGGGTGCCGGTGCACCGGCATCGCCGACCGCAGCGGTTCCTGCATCGGCGACGGCCAGCCCGACGCCGGTCGCGGCGTTCCCGCAGAGCGCGACCGACTCCCGTGGGGTGCGGCTGGAGCTGGCGGCAGCGCCGAAGCGCATCATCTCGCTCTCCCCCGGGGTGACGGAGACCCTGTACGCGATCGGCGCGGGCGGGCAGATCGTGGCGACCGACCGTTTCTCCGACTTCCCGGCCGAGGCTGCGCGCACGACGAAGCTCGACTACTCGCAACCCAGCGCGGAGGCGACAGTCGCGCTGACGCCCGACCTGGTGATCATGACCACGCGCCAGGAGGCGCAGGTTGAGCAGTTCCGCGCGCTGCGCCTGCCGGTGCTGTTCATGGAGGAGCCGAAGAGCCTGGCCGCGGTCGTCGAGTCGGCGCGGCTGTACGGCCGTCTCACCGGGCACGCCGCCGAGGGTGAGCAGCTTGCGGCATCGCTGCAGGCGCGCATCGACCGCGTGGTCGCGCAGGTGCCGCCGGGCGAGGGGCCGCGCGTCTTCTACGAGCTGACCCCCGACCTCTACACCGTTGCGCCGGAGTCCTTCGTCGGCTCCATGCTCACCACGCTGCGCGCGCGGAACATCGTGCAGGGCGCGCGCACCGCGTTCCCGCAGATCTCGGCGGAGACCGTGATCACCGGGAATCCCGAGGTGATCCTGCTGGTCGATGGGGGCGCGCGTAGCGGCGGGCAGAGCGCCGCCACCGTCTCGGCGCGCCCCGGCTGGGGTGGCATCGATGCCGTGCGCAACCGCCGCGTCGTCGCGCTGGAGCCGGACACCGTGAACCGCCCCAGCCCGCGCATCGTCGACGGGTTCGAGGCGATCGCGCGCGCGATCTATGGGGATCGGCTGGGTGGCACGCGATGAGCGCTCGCGGGTTCATCATCGCAGGCACGTCGTCGGGCGTCGGCAAGACGACGATCGCGACGGCGTTGGCGGGCGCGCTGCGCGCGCGCGGCCTGCGCGTGCAGCCGTTCAAGGCGGGGCCGGACTACATCGACCCCACCTACCTCGCGCGGGCGGCGGGCCGGTCGTGCCGCAACCTGGACACGTGGATGGTGCCGCCGGAAACGGTCCGCGAGCTGTTCGCGCGCGCTGCCTCGGACGCCGATGTGGCGCTGGTCGAGGGCGTGATGGGGCTCTTCGACGGCGCCGACGATGGCGCGGGCTCCGCGGCGCATCTCGCGCGGCTGCTGGGGCTGCCGGTCGTCCTCGTCATCGACGCACGCGCGATGGCGCAGTCGGCAGCGGCGATGGTGCTGGGCTACCAGCGCTTCGACCCGGAGGTACGCGTCGCCGGGGTGATCCTCAACCGTGTCGCGGGCGCGCGTCACGCAGCAATCTGCCGCGAGGCGATCCTCGCGCACACCGGTGTCCCGGTCATCGGCGCGATCCCGCGCGACGAGGAGGCCGCGATCCCGGAGCGCCACCTGGGGCTGGTGCCCGACGTGGAGACGCCCGCGGCGGATCGCTGGTTCGACGGGCTCACGCAGCTCGCGGCGACCCACCTCGACCTCGACGCGCTGCTCGCGATCGCGGCACCGGTGGGCAGCGTCGAGGTCGCGCAGCCGGTGTTCCCCGCCTCGACGCCCGCGCACCACGCGCGGATCGCGATCGCGCGGGACGAGGCGTTCCACTTCTACTACCAGGACTCGCTCGACCTGCTGGAGGCGCACGGCGCGGAGCTGGTGCCGTTCAGCCCGCTCGCCGATGCCGCGCTGCCGGCGTGCGACGCGGTGTACATCGGCGGCGGGTTCCCGGAGCTGTTCGCCGCCGACCTGGCGCGCAACGAGGCGATGCGCTCCGCGCTGCGCGCCGCGGCGGCGCGCGGGGTGCCCGTGTACGGCGAATGCGGCGGCCTCATGTACCTCGGGCGCGGCATGGCGGACTTCGAGGGCGTGCGGCACGAGATGGTGGGGCTTGTCCCCGCGGAGTCGGTGATGCAGGCGACACGCCTCACGCTGGGCTACCGCGAGGTGGAGTCGTGCGGCACGCCGCTGCTCCCGGCAGGGGAGCGGATGCGCGGCCACGAGTTCCACTGGTCCGCGCTGACCTCGCCACCGAGTGAGGACGGCGCGGCGTACCGCGTGCTGGATCAGGACGGGCGTGCCGACGGCTACCGCGTGGGCTCCGTCACCGCGACCTACGTGCACGCGCACCTGGCGACGCGCCGCGACCTCGCGCCGAACTTCATCGCTGCCGCCGAGGCTGCACGAGGCCCTCAGTGAGCGCGCGCACGGCACAGCTGGTCGGCCGCCTCGGTCGACGCTCAGGCGGGCTTGTACCGGCTGCGGGTGCGGTGGTGGCGCTGCTGGCGCTGGTCGCGCTCGCGGGCGCGATGGTCGGCACGACCAGCATCCCCGCAGGCGTCGTGCTGGCGAGCGCGTGGAACGCGCTGCCCTTCGCGGGTGCGCGCATCGATGTCCCGGAGGGCTGGGAACGCATCGTCATCGATGTGCGCCTGCCGCGCGTGCTCACGGCCGGACTCGTCGGCGCGGCGCTGGCGACCTCGGGGACGGCATACCAGGGGGTCTTCCGCAACGCGCTCGCCGATCCATTCCTGCTGGGCGTGGCGTCGGGCGCGGCGCTGGGCGCGGCGCTGGGCATCGTGCTCCCGATCGAGGGCGCGCTCCCGTTCGGCTGGGTGCCGCTGCTCGCGTTCGCGGGGGCGGTGATCGCCGTCACGCTCGCCTACCTCGCGGCGAAGGTGGGGGACAGCGTGTCGAACGCCTCGCTGATCCTGTCGGGGGTGGCGGTATCCGCGATGGCAGGTGCAGCGACCTCGTTCATCCTGCTCACGGCGGGCGAGCGCGCGCTCACGATCTTCGGGTTCCTGTTCGGCTCCTTCAACACCGCGAACTGGCCGCGTGCGATCGGTGGGCTGCCCTACCTGGCCGCAGGCGTCGCGGTGCTGCTGCTGCACGCGCGCGTGCTGAACGTGCTGCAACTGGACGAGGAGCAGGCGACGCAGCTGGGCATCGATGTGCCGCGCACGCGCATCATCGTGCTTGCCGCTGCCTCGCTGGTGGCGGCGACGGCGGTGGCGATGGCCGGTGTGATCGGGTTCGTGGGCCTGATCGTGCCACACATCACGCGGCTCATCTTCGGCGGCGACTACCGGCGGCTGCTGCCGCTTGCGGCGCTGCTGGGCGCGGCGTTCCTCATCGCGGCCGACGTGCTCGCTCGCGTCGCGCTCCGCCCGCAGGAGGTGCCTGTGGGCATCATCACAGCGATCGTCGGCGGACCGTTCTTCCTCTCGCTCATGCGCGCACGACGCGGGGGGCTGCGATGACGCTCGTCAGCGCCGTCGCCGCCACCGCACCTGCGTCGACGACGCTGCTCCGCGCGCGCGACCTCGATGTCACCGTCGGCGGCACCGACGTGCTGCACGGCGTCTCTGTCGAGGTACACGCGGGCGAGGTCGTCGGTCTGATCGGGCCGAACGGCGCCGGCAAGAGCACGCTGCTGCGCGCGCTGACCGGCCTCGCGCCGCTCAACAGCGGCAGCGTCGAGGTCGCAGGGCAGGCGCTGCGCACGTCCGATCGCCGCACGCTGGCCCGCACGGTCGCCGTCGTGCAGCAGATGCCGGAGGCGCCACCCTCGATCACCGTCGCCGAGCTGGCGCTGCTCGGGCGCAGCCCGTACCTCGGCCTGCTCGCGCGGGAATCGGCACGCGACCACGCGATCGCGATGCAGGCGATGGAGCGCGCTGGCTGCGCCGCGCTGGCCGCACGCACGCTCGGCACGCTGTCCGGCGGGCAGCGACGCCGCGCGTTCATCGCACGCGCGCTGGCGCAGGAGACGCCGCTGCTGCTGCTGGATGAGCCGACGGCGAACCTCGATGTGCAGGCGCAGTGCGAGATCTTCGAGCTCGTGCGCAGGCTCGCGGCGGACGGCGTGGGCGTGCTGGTCGTGGTGCACGACCTCACGCTGGCGGCGACATACTGCGACCGCCTGCTGCTCCTCGATGCCGGGCGTGTGGTCGCCGAGGGCGCGCCGCACGAGGTGGTGACGGCGGAGCATGTGCAGCGCGTGTACGGCACGCGCGTGACGGTGATCAACGACAGCGGGCACCGTGCACCGATCGTGGTGCCGGTCGCCGTGGACAAATCGGAGGCACGACGATGACCGAGGAGCAGCCTCGACAGCGGGCGACGGAGCGACACCGCGAGGTGGAGCAGCCCCCCGCACAGTGGAACGGCCTGTTCCGCAAGCGCCACCCGCTGGCGCTGCTGTACACCGGCAACGGCAAGGGCAAGACCTCGAGCGCCCTCGGCGTCACGATGCGCGCGTGGGGGCGCGGCTGGAAGATCTGCTGGCTGCAGTTCATCAAGTCGAAGACCTCGCACTACGGCGAGACGCGTGCCGCCGAGGCGATGGGCATCGAGATGATCCCGCTCGGTGACGGCTTCACGTGGCTCTCGAAGGACATCGAGCACGACAAGGCGCTGGCGCGTGAGTGCTGGGCGCTGGCGAAGGAGAAGATCTACTCCTCGCAGTACGACATCGTCGTGCTCGATGAGATCACGTACCCGATCACCTACGGCTGGCTGCCGGTCGACGAGGTGGTCGAGACGCTGCGCAACCGACCGGAGAACATCCACCTGATCATGACCGGCCGCAACGCCGATCCGGCGCTGGTCGAGTTTGCCGATCTCGTCACGGAGATGACCGAGATCAAGCATCCGTACCAGACGGGTCTCAAGGCGCAGCCCGGAATCGACTTCTAATGACCTCGATCACCTCGGATCACGTGCTGATCGAGGCGACCGTCGCCGCGATCGGCGAGATCGACCCGGATGCGGTTGCGGCCGCGAGCGAGCGCCAGGATCAACTGACGAAGCCGCCCGGCGCCCTCGGCAGGCTCGAGGGGCTGGCGGAGCGGATCGCCGGGATCACGGGGGAGGCGCGCCCACACCTCGATCGGCGACTGGTCGTCGTGGCGGCGGCGGATCACGGCGTGACGGCGCAGGGCGTCTCCGCCTTCCCCGCCGAGGTCACGGCGCAGATGGTCGGGAACTTCCTGCGCGGCGGCGCCGCGATCAACGTGCTCGCGGCGCACGCCGGGGCGCGCGTGCGCGTCGTCGATGCGGGCGTCGCGGCGGAGACGCCGCATGACCCTCGACTGCTGCGCCTGCGGCTGATGCCGGGCACCGACGATTTCAGCGTGGGTCGGGCGATGCCGATCGAGGTCGCGCAGCGCGCGGTCGCGGAGGGCATCCGCCTGTTCGAGGCGGAGCGCGCGGACCTCGGCTGCGACATCGTCGCGTGCGGCGAGATGGGGATCGGCAACACGACGGCGGCGGCGGCGATCATCGCGGCCACGACCGGGCAGCCGGTGCGCGCCGTCACCGGCCGCGGCACCGGCGTCGACGACGAGCGGTTCGAGGCCAAGGTGGCGGTGATCGAGCGCGCGCTCGCGCTGCACCACGTCGATGCACGCGACGGGCTCGCGCTGCTGTCGTGCGTCGGCGGGCTCGAGATCGGCGTGCTCGCGGGGGTGTACCTCGGTGCGGCGGCGGCGCGCGTGCCGGTAGTCATCGACGGCGTGATCTCGGGTGCGGCGGCGCTGGTCGCCGCGGCGATCGCGCCGAGTGCGACGTTCGCGATGCTCGCAAGCCACCTGTCCGTGGAGCCGGGGCACATCGCCGCGCTGCAGCACCTGCGGCTTGAGCCGCTGCTCGACCTCGGCCTGCGCCTGGGCGAGGGCACCGGGGCGGCGCTTGGGATCACGCTGTGCGTCGCCGCCTGCCGGCTGCTGGACGAGATGGCGACGTTCGCCGAAGCAGGTGTGAGCGACAGCGACGACGTGGTGCCGCCGGAGGCGTAGCACCCGCATACTGCCGGTGCGTACCGTTCGAGGTGGGAGCAGCCGTCCGTGTCACCCTCCGCCGTGCTCATCGCGTTCGAGTTCCTCACACCGCTGCGGCTGCGCCGCGTGGAGCGCACGAGTGATCGCGCCTTCGGGCAGGCGCTCGCGTGGTTCCCGTTCGTGGGGCTGCTGCTGGGGCTGCTGCTGCTCGGCATCGATCGCACGCTGTCGCACATGCTGCCCTCGGCACCGGTCTCCGCACTGCTGCTGGCGGCGCTGGCACTGCTGTCGGGTGGTCTGCACCTCGACGGCGTCGCCGACACCGCCGATGGCATGGCGGTGCAGGGCGACCGCGCGACGCGGCTGAGCGTGATGAGCGCGGGCAACATCGGTCCTGCGGGGGTGATGGCACTCGCGCTCGTGCTGCTGGTGCAGTGGTCCGCGATCGCGACGCTCGACACACCGATGCGCGGCGCCGCGCTCGTCATCGTGCCAGCGCTCGGGCGATGGGCGGCGACGCCGGTCGCGGTGCTGTTTCGCCCGGCGCGACCGCGCGGCATCGGCCACGCACTGCAGCAGGGGATGTGGCCGGTCGCCGCGCCGCTGGGCAGCGTGATCATGCTCCTCGCCTGCCTGGCGCTGTTCGGGCCAGCCGGGATCGCGCTGATGGTCGTCGCCGCCGGGGCGGCGGTGCTGATCGCCGCAGCGGCGGCACGACTGCTCGACGGCGTGACCGGCGACACCTTCGGCGCGGCGATCGAGGTGTCGCAGACCGTGGTGCTGCTGTTCCTGGTCGCGTGCGCGCAGCGCGGCTGGCTCACGCCGAGCCTGTTCGCGTGAGCCGCGCGGTCGCGTTCGCGGCGGGCGTGGCGCTGGATGCCGCGTTCGGCGATCCGCCGACGCGCTGGCACCCGGTCGGCCTCCTCGGCGCTGCGGTATCGCGGCTGCAGGCGCACGCGCCGAGCGCGCGCGCGGCACGCTTCGACTACGGGCTCGCTGTTGCGGCCGGGCTGCCGCTCGCCGCAGCCTCGATCACGGCACTCGCGCGCGAGGCGTGTGCGCGACTGCCACTCGGGCGTGTCGCCTTCGAGGCGTGTGTGCTGGACGCCGCAAGCGCCCTCCGCACGCTGCTTGCCCGCGCACATGAGGTCGAGGACGCGCTGCACCTCGGCGACCTCGACGCCGCCCGCGCGCTCTGCGGCATGCACCTCGTCAGCCGCGACACGCGGGCGCTGTCGGCCTCCGAGGTCGCCGGCGCGACCATCGAGTCGGTGGCGGAGAACCTCAGCGACGGCGTCATCGCGCCGTGGCTCGCGTTCGCGCTCGGTGGCGCGCCGGGCGCGGCCGCGTACCGCGCGGTGAACACGCTCGACTCACGCTGGGGGTATCGCAGCGAGGAGTTCGAGGCCCTGGGCGGCGCGAGCGCACGGCTGGACGACGCGCTCAACCTCGTGCCCAGCCGCCTCACCGCACTCGCGCTGGTCGCGGCCGCCGCGAATGACCGCGACGCCGACGCGCGCGAGGCGCTCGCGTGCTGGCGCGCGGACGCACCTCGCACCGCGAGCCCGAACGCGGGCCACCCAATGGCGGCGATGGCGGGCGCGCTGCGCGTGCGGCTGGTGAAGCGCGAGGCGTACGAGCTGGGCGCCGCGTATCGCGACCCGGCAGCAGCGGACATCGGCCGCGCGGTACGGCTGGCACGGCGCGCCGCGATGATCCTCGGTGCGGGACTGCTCGGTGCACTGGTGGCGACGGGAGCGCGGTGATGACGGACGGCACACCCGTGGTGCACGGCGGACTGCGCGCCGAGGAGCTCGCGGCGCTCGGCATCGATCCGCTCGATGTCATCGACCTGTCGGCGAACCTCAATCCGTTCGGCCCGCACACCGAGGTGCTGCTGCGCGCGCGCGAGGCCGACGTGCGCCACTACCCGGAGGCGCACGCCGACTCGCTGCGTGCAGCGATCGCGCGCTTCGAGGGCCTCGACGCCGCGCAGGTGCTGGTGACTCCGGGCTCGACGGCGGCGCTGCACCTGATCGCGCGCGCGTTCCTGCGGCCCGGCGACACGTGCGCGCTCTGGCCGCCCACGTTCGGCGAGTACGCCGCGGCGATCGAGGCGGCGGGCGGCATCGTGCGCGAGTACCGGGCGATGCCACCCGCGTTCACGCCAACGATCGAGGTGGAGCCCGCGCCGCTCGGGATCTACTGCAACCCGAACAACCCGACCGGCAGCTACCTGAGTCGCGTGCAGGTCGAGCACCTCGCGACGCGCCTGAGCGGGCTGCTGGTGCTCGATGTCGCGTATGACGCGTTCGTCCAGGACGCGTGGGACGCGGACGCGCTGGTGCGCGATGGCGCCGACGTGCTGGTCGTGCACTCGATGACGAAGCTGCACGCGGTGCCCGGCATCCGCCTCGGCTACATCACCGGGCCTGCGGAGCGCATCGCGCGGCTTGCGGCGCTGCAGCCGTCGTGGTCGATCGACGCGACGGCGATGGTCGCCGGCCCCGCGATGCTCACCGTCGACGCCGCGCAGCGCCGTGCGCTCGCGGAGGTGACGCACGTGCGTGCGCTCATCGTCGGCGACCTGGCCACGCGTGGCATCGAGGTCGTCGAGGGGCGCGCGAACTTCGTGCTCGTGCGCGTCGGCGACGCGACGACGGTGCGGCTGGCGCTGCTGCGGCGCGGCTTCGCGGTGCGCGACTGCACCTCGTTCGGTCTCCCGGAGTGGGTGCGCATCGCCGTGCCGGTCGAGGTTGCCGCGCGCCGCCTGCTGGCCGCGCTGCACGCCGCGCTCGCAGACACGCGAGACGCGCGCGGATGACCGGTCGCCCCGCGCCGGTGCTGATGGTGCTCGGCACCACCTCGGACGCCGGGAAATCGGTGCTGGTGACGGCGCTGTGCCGCATCTTTCGGCAGGACGGCGTGCGCGTCGCGCCGTTCAAGGCGCAGAACATGTCGAACAACGCGGACGTCACCGCCGACGGCGGCGAGATCGGGCGCGCGCAGTCGGAGCAGGCTGCGGCGGCGGGGATCGCAGCGACGACGGCGATGAACCCCGTGCTGCTGAAGCCGCAGGGCGATCGCACCTCGCAGGTCGTCGTCGATGGGCGAGCGGACGGCGTGCTGCACTCCCGCGACTTCATCGAGCGCAAGCGTGACCTGTGGCCGCACGTGGAGCGCGCGCTCGCCTCGCTGCGAGACGAGTACGACCTCGTCATCGCGGAGGGCGCGGGCAGCCCGGCGGAGCCGAACCTGCGCGCCGCGGACATCGTGAACATGCGCGTCGCGCTGCACGCGGGGGCGACGGTGCTGCTGATCGGCGACATCGATCGCGGCGGCGTGTTCGCGCACCTCGTCGGCACGATGGAGCTGCTGACGCCCGAGGAGCGCGCGCTGGTGCGCGGCTTCGTCATCAATCGCTTCCGCGGCGACGCCTCGCTGCTCACTCCGGCGATCGAGGATCTGGAGCGGCGCACCGGCGTGCCGGTGTTGGGTGTCATCCCGTGGCTGCCCGATCTGCGCATCGCGCAGGAGGACGCAGTCGTCCTCGAACGCGCCGCCGACGCGGGCGCACCGCACAAGGCGGACGAGCACCATACGGTCGACATCGCGATCGCACGGCTGCCGCGCATCGCGAACTTCGACGACTTCGATCCGCTGGCGGCGGAGCCGGGCGTGCGTGTGCGCTACGTCGCGCGCGCCGAGGATCTGGGCGCGCCATCGCTGATCATCCTGCCGGGGACGAAGGCGACCATCGCCGACCTCGCCGCGTTGCGCACGAGCGGGCTCGCCGAGGCGATCGTGGCGCGGGCGCGCGCGGGGACGCCGGTGCTCGGCATCTGCGGCGGCTTCCAGATGCTCGGCGATCGGCTCGCCGACCCGCTGGGCGTCGAGGCCGCAGCAGGCATCGAGGTCGCGGGGCTCGGCCTGCTCCCGATCGCGACGACGTTTGCGGCCGAGAAGGTGACGCGCCGCGCCGCGGGCACTGTGCTCGCCTCGACCGGCCCGTGGGCCGCGTCCGGTGCCGCGGTCGAGGGCTACGAGATCCACATGGGCCGCACGGAAGGCAGCGGCGGCACAGCGCTCGCGCCCCTGCTCCGCCTGGACGGCGCGGACGACGGCGCCGTCAGCGCCGACGGCCGTGTCGCCGGGTGCTACCTGCACGGGCTGTTCCACAACACCGCGTTCCGGCACGCGCTGCTCACCGCGCTCGGCTGGGACACGCGAGGCGCTGCGACGTTCGACCGCGAGCGCGAGTTCGACCGGCTCGCGCAGCACGTACGCTCACACCTCGACATCGAGCGTGTCCGCGCGATGGTGCTCGGCAACGATGCGAACGGGGCACGCGGTGGGTGAGCTGCTGCTCGTCACGGGCGGTGCGCGCAGTGGGAAGAGCCGCTTCGCAGAACGGATCGCGGCAGCGAGCGGACGCCCGGTGACCTATGTCGCGACGATGGAAACGCTGGACGACGAGGTACGCGCGCGCATCGCGCGGCACCGCGCGGAGCGGCCCGCAGGGTGGACGACCGTCGAGGCGCCGCTCGCCATCGTCGAGGCGGTGCGAACGGCCGCGCCTGACGACTGCGTGCTCCTCGACTGCCTGTCATTGTGGACGTCGAACCGCCTGCTCGCGCTCGGTGACGACGTGAGCGTCGAGGCGCTTGCCGATCTCGAACGCGCGCTCGAGGCGGAGATCGACGCGCTGCACGACGCCGTCCGAGCACGAACCGGCGACGTCATCCTCGTCACGAACGAGGTCGGTGGCGGCCTGGTACCGGAGTACCCGCTGGGGCGCGCGTATCGCGACCTCCTGGGCCGCGTGAACCAGCGCGCGAGCCTGCTGGCAGCGCGTGCGTGGCTGCTCGTCGCGGGTCGTGCGCTTCCACTCCCACCACCGGACGCACCGCTCACGTAGCGCACGCAGCACGAAGCCCCGGTCGCCCGGGGCTTCGCAGTTCATGCATCCGAGGTCGCGTGGGGCTAGGAGCCCGTCCACTCCCGCAGCGTCGCGGAGACCTCGATCTGGCTGCCGCCGCGGATGACCGTCAGCTTCACGGTGTCGCCCACCTTGTAGCCGTCGACGGTCTTCGCCAGCTGCTCGATGGTCGCCATCGGCTTGCCGTCGATCGCGGTGACGATGTCGCCACCGGGCGGCAGCACGCCATTCGCGGAGGCCGCAGCGGCGGCGCGCAGTCCGGCGCGCTCGGCGGCGCTGCCGGCGTTCACCGCGGTCACGTAGACGCCCTTCTCGGTCTGCACGCCCGCCTCACGCGCGTTCACGGCGTTCAGCGTCACGCCGGCGACACCCAGCTGCGGGTGCGTGATCGGCGTGCCGGCGATCATCTCCGGCAGGAAGCGCTGCGCGGTGTTCGAGGCGATCGCGAAACCGATGCCGACGAAGACGCGCTGCCCCGTGGGGTTCTCGATCGAGGCGTTCACGCCGATCACGTTGCCGTCCGCGTCGAACAGCGGGCCGCCGGAGTTGCCGGGGTTCACCGCCGCGTCGGTCTGGATCACGCCGCGCACCGGGCGACCGGTGATCCCGCCCTCCGACTGGCGGTTGAGGCCGCTCACGATGCCGGAGGTGACGGTGAACTCCAGCGAGAACGGATTGCCGATCGCGAACACCGGCTCACCGAGGCGCACGCCATCGGAGTCCGCGAAGCGCGCCGGCTGCAGGATGTTCGCGGGCACATCGACACGCACGACCGCGAGGTCGTTCCCGGGGTCGGAGCCGATCACACGACCGCCGACCATGGTGCCGTCCGCGAACTTCACGCTGACCTGGTTCGCGCCGTCGACGACGTGGTAGTTGGTCAGGATGTTGCCCTGCTTGTCGACCACGATCCCGGTGCCCAGCCCCTGGCCCTGGCGCTGCCCGGTGCGGTTCGTGACCACGGTGTTGATCGTGACCACGGACGGCTTCACACGATCCACGAGGTCAGGCAGGTTCCCGATCGCGGCATTCGAGACCGGCAGTTGCCGAGGGTTGCGCGCGACCTCGGCAGAGGACGCAGCGGTGGCGGTCGAGGTCGGGCGATCGCCGCCGGTGCGCGTCGCGATAAGCGCGCCAACCGCCATCGCGACCACCAGCAGCACGCCAAGCGCCGCAGGGCGCATCCAGCGAAGCAGGCCGTTTGTCTCCATGTGAACCCTCCCCATCAGGCCGAATGCCTGATCGGATTGTCGAGTCTGTCCGTCAAACAGTGGTGCTCGAAATGTAAAACGGCTGCGAATCCATCGTCCTAGGGACGTGGGCCGCGGTACAGGGCGTAGAGCCCGCCGCTCGCACCGGTGGTGGCATCGAGACCGACCGCCTCAGCAAGACTCACCGCGGCGCGGCCGAGTACGAGGTCGCGCAGGCCGCGGCGCGGGTGAATGACGCGCACCCGACGCGGCGCGCCGCTCAACTCGACGGCCCAGTCGACCGCGTCCTCGATGTCGCCCAGGCGGTCGACGAGGCCGGCGGCGAGCGCATCGGCGGCGGGGTAGACCTCGCCGGTCGCGAGCTCGCGCACGCGCGCCTCCGGCATCGCGCGGCCCCGCGCGACGGACTGCACGAACAGGTCGTGCATCGAGTCGATGAGGTGCTGCTCCTTCGCGCGCTCCTCCTCGGTCGGCTCGCGGAACGGCGACAGCATGTCCTTGAGACGGCCGGACTTCGCCACACGCATCTCGATGCCGACCCGTTCGAGCGCCCCCTGTACCAGCGGGCGGTAGGCGATCACGCCGATCGCCCCGACCAGCGCCGAGGGCAGCGCGAGGATGCCGTTCGCGGCGGCGGCCATCATGTAGCCGCCGGAAGCGCCCAGCCCGCTCACGTAGGCGACCACGGGCTTCTCGGCGGCCAGCCGCGCGATAGCACGCGTGATGAGGTCGGAGCCGACGGCGCTGCCGCCGGGGGAATCGATGTTCAGCACCACGGCGCGCGCCGACTCGTCCTCGCGGAGGCGGGCGAGCAGGCGCGAGGTCTCCAACGGGCGGATCGCGTTCCCGATCGCGCCCTGGAGGTCGACGACGGCGATCGACTGCGGACGTAATCGGTCAAGCGAAAGCATGTTCCACCTCGACAGCGACAGGTTGGGCGCTTCGAGTGTACGTCCGACCGACCCTAGCGCGCGGCCAACGGCGAGCGCTACCCTGCGCCTCCATGCGCACCCTTCGACTCGCGCTCCTGCTGCTGACCGCCGCCTTCGTGCTCGCCGGGTGCGAGCGCACGGCCGAGCTCATCCCCGGCCGCCGAGGGGAGTCGACGCCGCGCGCGCAGCACACGCCCGGCCCGATTGAGGCGCCTCCGCTGCTCGCGCCGGGCTCGCTGCGGCTCGCGGGATCGGCCGGTGCCGCGTCGAACCGTCCCGTGATCCCCGACAACGAGCTGGGCAAGACGCTGCTGGTGGTGCAGGCGCTGGACGGCGAGGGAAAGCCGGTACGCAGCGGCGGTGGTGTGCTGGTCGACCGGGCGCAGCAGCTCGTCCTCACCTCGTACCAGCTCGTGCAGCCGTTCCGCGCCGACGGCGCGCGCGGCTACGCGACGCTCGTTGCGGGGCCCGCAGCGGGTGGCGCGACGCTCGAGTTCAACGCCGCGCTGGTGAGCGCGAACCCGCAGGCGGACCTCGCCGTGCTTCGCCTCGTCGGGCTGCGCGAGGGGCAGCCGGTGCCACCGACGCCGGTCGAGGCGGTGCTGGCAGACAGCTCCAGCCTGCGGCGCGGCGATCGCCTCCGCTTCCTCGCCCAGCCGAACGCGGGGCGCGCGGGCCCCGTGCAGGCGACGAACGGCACGGTCGTCGGCTTCAGCGGCGACGGCATGGGCGAGGCACGCGCGTACCTCAAGACCGACGCGCGACTGGTCGGCGGCGCGGTCGGCGCGCCGGTCTTCGACCAGTCGGGTGCGCTGATCGGCATCGCGGCGCAGCTCTCGTACGACCCGAACGCACCCGTTGCGCTCGTGCGCCCGCTGGTGAAGGCGATCGAGGCGATCAACCAGGCGAAGAGCGCGCCACCCGAGGCACGCTACGTGGTGCCGCTGCAGCACAGCCCCTCGATCTCCGGCGCGACGACCTCCGCCACCGCGCGCGACGGCGCGGTGATCGCGAAGCCCGTCTTCGCCGAGAGCGCGCTGGAGGGGCCCGGCTTCCGCGACCTGTTCGACTACACCACGATCTTCAAGAAGGACGCACCGGAGCTCGACTACGAGTACCTGGCGCAGGGCGTCCCGCAGGGGGCGCTGGTCCAGGAGCTCTGGTACCTGAACGGCGTCCTCCAGGACTCGCTCTCGTCCTCGTACACCTGGTCGAAGGGGCCGTTCGCCGTCGTCTCCGATCGCCTCACGACGCCGAGCGGGCGAGGCGTCCCCAACGGCACGTGGACGATGGAGGTCTCCATCGCCGGCGCCGTGCGCGCGACGAGCACCGCGTACGTCGGCATCACCCCGCCGGACGTGCAGCGCAAGCCGCAGGTCGACGACTTCCGGTTCGCCTCCTCGGCGACGGCGGAGCAGCTGCCGGGTGACCGTCTCGCCACGAACTCCGGGCAGATCCTCGCGTTCTTCGACTACCGGCAGGCGGCGGCGGCGCAGAGCATCCGCTGGGTCGTGCTGCGCGACGGTCGCGCGCTCTACCAGTCACCGGCGCTGCCGTGGTACGGCGGCGACAAGGGCACATGGTGGGTGGGCTTCCCCTCACTCAGTCCGGAGGGCATCGGCGCCGGCGCGTGGGAGATCCAGATCTACCTGGACAACCAGTCGGTCGGCACCGGGAAGACCACAGTTCGCTAGCTTCTCCCGACGCGGGCCGCGCTAGCGCAGCCGGCCCTGCGCGTCGTACAGCCCGCCGATGATCGCGCCCTCGAACGGGCCGGGCGCGGGCACGGGCTTCGTCAGCACGCCGTACCGCTCAAGCGTCGCCTGCAGCGCTCGCCACTGGTCGGCGCTCGCGCGGCCCATGCCGTCCGCGCGCTTCGCAGCCGCGAGATCGGCATCGAGCAGGTACCGCTGCTGCGCCGGGTCGGCACCATCGGCGTACTTGAGCGTCGCGGCGACCGCCTCGTCCGGGCGCTCGGCGGCGAGCTGCGCGCCACGCAGCGTCGCGCGCAGGAACGCGCGCACCAGCGTCGGGTCGTCGCGCACCACGTCGGCGTGCGCGAGGTAGGTGAGGCCGAGCGTCGCGACACCGAAGTCAGCGGGGTCGAACGTGGTGATCGCGGTGCCGGTCTTGCGGATCGCGAACGGCTCGTTGCCCAGGAACACCGGGTAGATGTCGACCGCGCCCTGCACGAACACGCGCGGGTCGAAGCCGACGCCCTGCAGTCGCACGTCCTCGGTGGTGAGCCCCACCCCGGCGAGCATCGCGCGGAGCTCCGCAGGGACGATGCCGGACTTGATGCCGACGCTGCGGCCCTTGAAATCGGCGGGCGTGCGGATGCCGGAGTCGGCACGCGCGACGTAGCCCTGGTCGCCTCGCTGCCCCCACAGCGCGACGGCGCGCACGGGCAGGCCGTCCGCGTAGCGCAGGAGCGCCTGCGCGCCGGTCGCGGTCGTGAACTGCGCCTCCTTCGCCAGCAGGAGCTTCAGGTGCTCGTCCTGCCCCGCCGAGTGGCGGATCGTGACGCGCAACCCCTCCTCTGCGAAGTAGCCGCATTCCTGTGCGAGGTATGCCGCGACGAACGCGAGGTTCGCCTGCGCGCGGAAGCCTGCGATGAACGTCACGTCCCGCAGCGGCCGCGGGGTGGCGGTTGGCGTCGGCTCGGCGGCGGTGCGAGGTGCGCTCGGTGCGCCGCACGCGGGCAGCAGCGCGAGGCCGACGAGGAGCATGGCGAACAGGCGAGTGCGCATCTGGACTCCTCGGCGATTGCTGAACCGGCTACTGCACCTCGGCGGACTCATGCCACGACAGCAGCCGACGCTCGACCAGCGCGATCGCGCCGGTCAGCGCGACG
Source organism: Dehalococcoidia bacterium (assembly GCA_041674885.1). GTDB lineage: Bacteria > Chloroflexota > Dehalococcoidia > UBA2979 > UBA2979 > RH-chloro-G1. The sequence goes on along the minus strand of JBAYUZ010000020.1, from coordinate 7,018 downwards.
GCGAGCACGGCGAGCACCACGACCGCTGCGAACAGCGAGGCGGTGTCGAGGCTGCTGTTCGCGATCAGGATGATCTGCCCCACGCCGCCATCGCCTGACATCCACTCGGCGACGACTGCGCCGATGAGCGAGAGCGGCACGCTGATCTTGAGCGCGGCCACGACGTATGGCAACGAGGCAGGCACGCGCAGCAGTCGGAACGTCTGCCACGGCGACGCATCGAGCGCGCGGAACACGTCGAGCGCCGCGGGCGGCACGGAGCGCAGCCCCGTCACCGCGTTCACGAGCATCGGAAAGAACGTGATCAGCGCGGCGATCAGCACCTTCGGCGCCGCACCGAAGCCGAACCAGATGATGAACAGCGGCGCGACCGCGACGACGGGCGTCACCTTCACCAGCAAGGCCAGTGGGTACAGTGCGCGCTCCAGCGGGCGCGAGTGCGCCATGACCACCGCCACCGCGAACGCCGCGCCCGCACCGACCGCGAGCCCGCCGAGCGCCTCGATCAGCGAGGTGAAGCCGGCGGCCGCGAAGCGCCCGGGCGTGCGCGCGAGCACCGCGACGACATCGCTGGGCGCGGGCACGAGGTACAGCGGTACCTCGGCGGCGCGGATGTACGCCTCCCACGCGACGAGCGTGACCGCGAGCGCGAGCAGCGGCGGCAGCAGGCTGCGCAGCGTGCTCGCCTCCGGGCGCGCGGGCGCGCGCGGTGTCGGTGCGTTCGAGGTCGCCGTGGGCGTCACGTGTTCGCGGCGCGCGGACTGCGGTTCCTCGGCGGTCACGTGACCTCCGCAGGCAGGCGACCGAGCGCAGCGCGGATCTCGCGCACGGCGGCGGCGCACGCCTCGGACTCGAGCATCGCGAGCGTGCGCGGGCGAGGCAGCGTGATGGGCACCTCCGCCACCACGCGGCCCGGCGCGGGGCTCATCACGACGACGCGGTCGGAGAGCAGCACGGCCTCACGGATCGAGTGCGTCACGAACAGCACGGAGACGCGCTCGTGCTCCCAGACGCGCAGCAACTCGACGCACAGGTCCTCGCGCGACAGCTCGTCGAGGGCGCCGAACGGCTCGTCCATCAGCAGCACGCGCGGCCGGTGTACGAGCGCCCGCGCGAGCGCGACGCGCTGACGCATGCCGCCCGAGAGCTCTCGCGGGCGAAAGCGCGCGAACTCGGTCATCCCCACACGGTCGAGCGCGGCGCGCACCTCGCCCTGGCGCTCGGCGTCGATGCCGCCCAGTTGCAGCGGGAGCGCGACGTTCTCCTCGGCGGTGCGCCAGGGCAGCAGCCCCGGCTCCTGCGCGACCAGGCCGACGGCGTGTGCGGCGGCGGCGGCACGCGGCGTGTCACCGCTCAGGTGCACCGTGCCACGCTCGACAGCAAGCAGCCCGGCGACGGCGCGCAGCAGCGTGGTCTTGCCGCACCCGCTGGGCCCGACCAGCGAGACGAACTCGCCCTCGGCGACGGCCAGCGAGGCGTCGTCGACCGCGAGCAGGCCATCGTCCCCGCCGTAGTGGTGCGTGACCCCGCGCACCTCGATCGCAGGTGACGCGGACGGAGACGAGCCGGCCGAGGACTCAGGCACGTGCACCGCCCCACCGTCGCGCGCGCATGCCGCGCGCATGCGTCCGCTCGTGTACGCTTCGCGGGCCCATTGTACCGGCACGCAGCGGCCGGGCCGGCGCTTCCGAGGGGTGCTCGATGCCACAGGTGATCGCGCTGATCGGCGGGACGGGCGCGGAGGGACGCGGCCTCGCGCTGCGCTTCGCTGCGGCGGGCCACGAGGTCGTGCTCGGCAGCCGCGACGGGGCGCGCGCCGCGGAGGCCGCCGCCGAGCTCACCACGACGCTCTCCGCTGCGGGCATTGCCGCCACCGTGCGCGGCGCGGAGAACGCCGATGCGGCCACACAGGCGAGCATCGTCGTCATCGTCGTGCCGTACGAGGCGCACCAGCCGACCCTGGAGGCGCTCGCACCGGCGCTCGCAGGGAAGGTCGTCGTCGACGCCGTCGTCCCCATGCGCTTCGAGCGCGGCCCACGCCCGGTGGAGGTCGCCGAGGGCTCCGCGACTGAGCAGGCGGCGGCGCTGCTCCCGGCCTCGACGGTGGTCGGCGCGTTCCACAACGTCGCCGCCGCCGCGCTCGCGGACCTGAGCGAGACGCTGCACCAGGACGTGCTCATCACCGCCGATGATGCCGAGGCAAAGGCTGCCGTGAGCGCGCTCGTCACCTCCGTGCCTGGCCTGCGTGCGGTCGATGCCGGGCCGCTCCGATACGCGCGCTTCGTGGAGGGGATCACATTGCTCCTGGTCGGCATCAACATCCGCTACAAGGCGCACGCGGGCGTGCGTATCGACGGCCTGCCGGAGCGCGCACCGTGAGCCACCCGGAGGCACGTTTCATCGGCATCACCGGCATGCCGATGGTGCAGCCCGGCGACGACCTCGCCGCGCTGGTCATCGCTGCCGCGGCGGCGCAGGGCACCCCCGTCGAGGACGGCGACGTGCTGGTGATCACCCAGCGCATCGCCTCGAAGGCAGAGGGGCGCGTGCTCCCGCTCGACGCGTTCGAGCCGAGCCCGTTCGCGCTCCAGTGGGCGGAGCGCTGGGGCCACGACGCGCGGCAGGTCGAGGCGGTGCTGCGCGAGTCGACCCGCATCGTGCGGCAGGCGCGCGGCGTGCTGATCACGGAGACGCGCCACGGCTTCATCTGCGCGAACGCAGGCGTCGACGCCTCGAACGTCGGCGGCGAGGGGCTGGTCTGCCTGCTGCCGGTCGACCCGGACGCCTCGTGCGTCGCGATCCGCGACGCGGTGCGTGCGCGGCTCGGCATCGAGGTCGCGGTGCTGATGACCGACACCTTCGGGCGCACCTGGCGCGAGGGGCAGACGAACGTCGCAATCGGCCTCGCGGGGATGCGCCCGCTCCGCAGCTACGAGGGCATGCGCGACCTGGACGGGCGCCCGATGCGCGTGACGATGCCCGCCACCGCCGATGAGATCGCCGCCGCGTCCGGGCTCGTCATGGAGAAGCTCGCCGCCGTCCCCGCCGCGATCGCACGCGGCATCGACTACGAGCGCGGCGAGGGTTCCGCGCGAGAGATCGTGCGCGCGTTCGAGCGCGACCTGTTCCCGTAGCGCCCGCGCCGTACCCACCGATCGCACCCCACCTCGTCATCACGCCAGCGGCGTGGCCGCTCGCCGCGTCGCCCCCTACGATGCGCAGACGATGACGCAGGACACCGACCCCCGCGAGCCGGACGACAGCGACGACCTCGACGAGTTCGAGGAGGGGGAGGGCGGCCCGAACGACGGGCGCCTCCGCTCCGCGATGCTCGATGACGGCCAGCCATGGCTGCCGTGGTGGCTGCCGATCCCCGGCATCGCCGTCGCGGCGACGTGGGGCGCATACCAGGCCGTCTCCGCGGCCGAGCCGGGCCTTGATGCGCTGCTGGCCGCGCTCGTGTGGCCGGGCGCGGCGCTATTCCTCGTCACCACGCTCGTGACGTACTTCGGGTGGCGACTCGACCTCGACTGACCCCACGCGTGGCCCGCGAGGCGCGTCGACGCCTCGTGGACATGTCGGGCGGAACGGGTGCGCGGCGGCTGCTACCCTGCGCAGGTGCTGCACATCTTCACCGGCTCACTGGCGCTCAACACGGAGTCCGACGACTTCCGCCTCCGCGAGGCGTACCTGACGCTGCGCGCCGAGCTCGACACCGACGGCATGCTCTCGATGAACACCACGGTGCTCCCGGCACGCGGGCTGAACCCCGGCGAGCTGATCCAGCACCTCGGCACCATCCCGTTCCTCGCCGCCGCGCGCGTTGTGGTGGTCGAGGGGCTGCTGGTCGCGATCGGCAGCCGCCGCGGCGCCATGGACCAGTGGCAGCAGCTCGTCGACTTCCTGGGCGCGATGCCGGAGACGAACCACCTGGTGCTGCTGGAGCCGGTGCCGGATCGTGACGACCGGCAGGCGCTCGACCGCTCCGCGCTGTTCCGCGCGCTGCGCGCCATTCCCGGCGCCGACGTGCGAGAGTTCCGCGCGCTGCGCCTCTTCGGCCGCGATAGCGGCAACGAGGTCGCACGCTGGATCCTCGAGCGCGCCGCGCTGCGCGGAGTGCTGCTGGAGCGCACCGCCGCCGAGGCGATGTCGGAGCTGGTCGGCGCCGACCTCTGGGCGCTCGCGCAGGAGCTCGACAAGCTCGCGCAGTACGCGCAGGGGCGGCCGATCACGGTTGCCGACGTCCGCACGCTCACCCCTGCGGCGCGCGAGGCCGGCATGTTCGACCTCGTCGATGCCGCCGTCGAGGGGCGTACGCCGGTCGCGCTGCGGTTGCTGCGCCAGATGCTGGAGGAGGGCAGCGAGACGCCACAGGGCATCCTCGCGATGATCGCCCGGCAGCTGCGCGGCCTCGTGCGCGCCGCCGAGCTGGTCGAGCAGCGCGCACCGCAGCCGGCCATCGGCGAGGCGACCGGCGTCCACAACCAGTGGGCGCTCGGCAAGCTCATCCGCCAGGCGCAGGCGCTCGGCCGTGAGGGCACGGAGGAGGCGCTCCGCGAGGTGGAGCGCACCGACTTCGCCGTGAAGAGCGGGAAGCTGGAGGAAGGGCTGGCGCTGGAGTTGCTGCTCTGCCGCCTCGCCGACCTCGCCCCCGCCGCACCGCCGCCACGCGGTCGCTAGCCCTCGATCGCTCGTAGACGCGAACAGGGGCCTCAAGGGGCCCCTGTTGTGCACTGTCGAACGACCGCCCCGCCGAAGCAGGGCGGAGAGGGCCTACGGCCCCCCTACCAGGACTGGCGGATCGAGGAGAGCACGCGGCCCTGCACCTCGATGTTGTCGGGCGAGGTGTAGAACGGCTGCATGGTGGCGTTCATCGGCTGCAGGCGAATGCGGTCGCCCTCGTGGAAGAACTTCTTGAGCGTGGTCTCGTTCTCCGCCTTCAGCCAGACGGCGACCATGTCACCGTCGTCGCAGCTCTGCGTCGGCTCCAGGATGACGATGTCGCCGTCATTGATCAGCGCGTCGATCATCGAGGTGCCCTCGACCTTCAGCGCGAAGGCGTTGGCGCGCCCCTTGACCTGATCCTCCGTGACCTCGACCTCCTCGTAGCCCTCAGGGAGCACCTCGGGCGGGGTCGGGATCGGGAGGCCGGCGGCGATCTTGCCGAGCACCGGGACGGTCATCGCGCGGCGGCGGTTCTGCCCGCCCGGCAGCTGGATGGCGCGCGAGATCTCGCGGTCGCGGCGGAGCAGGCCGCGCTCTTCCAGCCGCTTCAGGTTGTAGTCGACGACCGAGGTGGAGGAGATGTCGCACCCCTGCTGGATGTCCCGGATCGAGGGCGGGTAGTCGTGGGCATCGAGGAACTGCTCCACGAAGGCGATAATCCGCTGCTGCTTCTCCGAGAGTCCGTCGGCCATCGTCTGCTCCTGACGCCTGCCTGGCATCTGATGCGATGCGCGTGCCCGCACGTACGTACGGCACACATGTTCGCAACAAACGTACTCGCAGCGTTGCACGCGCGTCAACAGCCACTGGCACGCCCCTCACCCGCCGCCTCGCCCTGCTCGCTCCCAGCGGATGAGCGAGTAGGCTGTGGGGCATGGCAGCAGGACTCGAGGATCTCTTCGGCAACCAGCCCCCCGGCGAGCCTGACGAGGCGGCCGGCGAGCGTCGGCGCGCACTGGTCGTCGCCGCGCACCCGGACGATGCCGACTTCGGCGCGGGTGGCACCGCCGCCCTGCTCGCACGCGCGGGCTGGGAGGTGCGCTACCTCGTCGTCACCGACGGCTCGAAGGGCTCCGACGACCCGGCGTTCACGCCCGAGACGCTCGTCGCGACCCGCGCGGAGGAGCAGCGCATCGCCGCGGCACACCTCGGCGTGCTCGACGTGCGCTTCCTGGGTTACACCGACGGCGAGCTCGTCTCGTCGCGCGAGCTGCTCGGCCGCGTGACGCGAGAGATCCGGGAGTTCCAGCCGTTCGCGGTCTACACGCACGACCCGGAGCCGGTGATCATCCAGAACTCATTCGTGAACCACAACGACCATCGCGTGACCGGACTGGCCACCGTGGACGCGGTGTACCCGACGGCGCGGGATCGTCTCAACTTCCCGGAGCACCTCGCCGAGGGCCTCGCGACGCACAAGGTGCGCGAGCTGTACCTGTGGGGCGCGAACGAGCCGACGTTCACCGTCGACATCACGCCGGTGCTCGACGCGAAGATCGAGGTGCTGCTGCTCCACAAGAGCCAGTTCACCGACGAGATCGTCCCCTACATCCGCGAGCGCTGGGTCGACGCGCAGGGCCATGCCATCGAGCAGTTCCGCCGCGTCGTGCTGTTCCGGTAGGCCGCAGCGGATGGCATCGAACCGCTCACACACGTTCTGCCCGGTCTGCGGCGGCGCCCTCGACATGACGCGCGGGCCCGGCGGGCGTCCCCAGTGCCCCGCGTGCGGCTTCGTGCAGTGGGCGAACCCGAAGGTCGCGGCGGGCGTGGTGGCACAGCGCGACGGTCGCATCCTCCTTGTCCGCCGCAACCATGAGCCGATGCTCGGCCGCTGGTCGTTCCCCTCCGGCTTCGTCGATGCGGGCGAGGTGGTCGAGGAGGCCGCCGCCCGTGAGGCGTTCGAGGAGGCGGGCGTGCGCGTCCGCGTCGATGGGCTGCTGGGCGTCTACAGCACGGCCGGCAACCCCGTCGTCTTCGTCGCCTACGCCGCGACCGTCCTCGAGGGCGAGGAGCCGGAAGCCGGGGAGGAGGCGTACGAGGTCGGCCTCTTCGCCCTCGACGCGCTGCCCGACCTCGCGTTCCCCCACGATCCGGCGATCCTCGCGGCCTGGCGCGCGCACGCGGGGCGCTGACCGCGCGCCGCGCCGCAGCGCGCGCTACGCTGTACGGCGATGACGAACACACCCCCCGACGACCTCGCACGCGAACGCCTGCCGGTGACGCTGCTCCAGCGCCGCGGCATTGAGGCCGAGGTGCTGGTGCCGTTCATCCGCCGCCTGGAGCGTGAGCTGGG
>JBAYUZ010000019.1:0-29937 GCA_041674885.1 Dehalococcoidia bacterium | reverse complement strand
GTCTCGGATGTGCCGGGCGGCGTGACGATCGCGATGTTCATGGATCCCGAGGGCAACACGATCGGTCTCGTACAGGCCGGCACCATGGGCGGCGCTAGTCGCGCGGGGTGAGCTCGAACGCCTTCGCCAGCAGTTCGTAGGAGCGGAGGCGGTGCGCGTAGTCGTGTGTGATCGTCACCAGCAGCAGCTCATCGACGCCGTACTCCGCGGCGAGCTCCTCGAGGCCGGCGCGCACGCGCTCCGGGCTGCCCTCGACCGCCAGTGACTGCTGGTAGCGGATGTAGTCGAGCTCCGGCTCGCTGAACTCCGTCGCCAGCGCGGTCTCGATGCTCGGCACGCCCGCCGAGGTGCGACCCTCCGCGCGGCGCAGGCGCATCAGGTGACGCGACATGCCGATGCGATGCGCCTCCGCATCCGTCTCGGCGCATAGCGCGGCGACGCCCACGTTCACGAGCGGCTCCTGCAGCAGCGCCGAGGGGCGGAAGGCGTCGCGGTACGCCTGCACGACGCGCGGCCCGCCGCCCTCCGGGCTGATGAAGTGCGCGAAGGAGAACGCGAGGCCCTGCTCCGCGGCGAAGCGGGCGCTGTCGTACGCGCTCCCCAGCAGCCACGGCAACGGCATGCCCTCCGAGGCGGGGGTGGCGCGGATGCCCGCGAAGCGGTGACCCTGCGGCACGGTGTCTGTCATGTAGCGGATCACGTCGGCGACCTGGTCCGGGTACGCCTCCAGCGGCAGCGCGCCGGGCCCGTGGGCCAGCGCCGCCGACGTGCGCTGGTCGCTGCCGGGCGCGCGGCCGAGCCCCATGTCGATGCGGCCGGGGAAGAGCGTCTCCAGCATGCGGAACTGCTCGGCGACCTTCAGTGCGGCGTAGTGGGTGAGCATCACACCACCCGAGCCGACGTGGATGCGCGAGGTGTTGGAGGCGAGCAGCGGGATCAGCACCTCCGGCGTCGCAGAGGCGAGCGTCGTGCTGTTGTGATGCTCGGCGACCCAGTACCGCGAGTAGCCGAGGCGGTCGGCGGCCTTCGCCAGTTCGATCGTGGCGAGCAGCGCCTCCCGGGCGGTGCCGCCGGCGCGGATGGGCGACTGATCCACGATCCCCAGGCGCAGCGGCACAGGCGGTTCCTCTCGATACGGCGCGAGCGATTGTAGGTCGCGGGGAGGCGGCACGCTTGCCGTCGCTGGGTGTGGCGGCGATGCTCGATCGATGCGGATGAGGACGACCCGGCGATGATGACGCTCACCGACATCTCGATGCGCTTCGGCGGCCAGACGCTGTACGAGGATGTCTCGTGGCAGTTGCGGCCGGACGGGCACTACGGCCTCGTCGGCTCCAACGGCTCCGGCAAGTCCACGCTGCTCAAGATCATGACCGGCGAGTTGCAGCCGTCGACGGGTTCCGTCTCGCTGCTCGGCGGCCTGCGGGTCGGCACGCTCGGCCAGGATCAGTTCGCCTTCGACGATGAGCGCCTGATCGACGTCGTCACCATGGGCCGCCCCGCGCTCTGGGCCGCGCTCCGCGAGCGCACGCACCTGCTCGACGGCGCCGAGGGCCACCCGTCCGCAGCGGCGGGCGAACGCCTCGCAGAGCTGGAGGTCGAGATCGGTGCGCTCGGCGGCTACCAGTCGGAGGCGCTCGCCGCTGAGCTGCTGGTCGGCCTCGGCATCCCGCACGCGTGGCACGGCCGGCCGATGCGTGAGCTGTCCGGCGGCTTCCGCCTGCGCGTGCTGCTGGCACAGACGCTGTTCGCGGAGCCGGAGCTGCTGCTCCTGGACGAGCCCACCAACCACCTCGACATCGCGTCGATCCGCTGGTTGGAGTCGTACCTGCGCGCCTTCCGGGGCGCGTTCGTCGTGATCTCGCACGACCGGCACTTCCTGAACTCCGTGTGCGACGCGATCGCCGATGTTGATTACCAGGAGCTGCGCGTCTACCCCGGCAACTACGACGCGTTCGAGGCCGCGAAGGCACTCGCCGCGACGCAGCGCTCCGCCGAGATCGCGCGCACCGAGCAGAAGATCGAGGAGATGCAGCGCTTCATCGACCGCTTCGGGTCGAAGGCGACCAAGGCCCGGCAGGCGAACGCCCGCAAGAAGCAGGTCGAGAAGATGGAGCTGCCGGAGATCAAGCGCTCATCGCGGCGCGCCCCGGCGTTCGCGTTCGAGCAGCGCCGCCCCTCCGGCCGAGAGGCGCTGAAGGTGCTGGGCGTGAGCAAGGCGTACGGCGAGACGCGCGTGCTGCGTGACGTCTCGCTCACCGTGGAGCGTGGCGAGCGCGTCGCGATCGTCGGCCCCAACGGCGTCGGCAAGTCCACGCTGCTGCGCATCATCGCCGGCGTGCTGGACGCCGACGCCGGCACCGTGACGTACGGGCACGAGGCGCAGCTCGGCTACTTCGCGCAGGACCACCACGAGCAGCTCGCCGGGCGCGATACCGCGTACGAGTGGCTGTGCGGCGCGGGCGGCTCCTCGGACATCCCGACCGTGCGCGGCATGCTCGGCCGCGTGCTGTTCACCGGCGACGAGGCCGACAAGCACATCGACGACCTGAGCGGCGGCGAGGCGGCGCGCCTGCTGCTGGCGGCGCTGATGATGCGCAAGCCGAACGTGATGCTCCTGGACGAGCCCACGAACCACCTCGACCTGGAGGGCCGCGAGGCGCTGGCGCAGGCCCTGCGCGCGTATCCCGGCACGCTGCTGTTCGTCAGCCACGACCGCAACTTCGTGGACGAGGTGGGCACGCGCGTCCTCGCCGTCTCCACCGAGGGCGTGGAGGACTTCAGCGGCGGGTACGAGGCGTACCTGCGCGCCCACGGCGAGGACTACCTGGACGCCGCCAGCGCCGTCGCCGCGCGGCGCACCGCTGCGATCGCACCCACAGCCGAGGTAACTCCCGCGTCGTACGCCGACCGCAAGGACGCCCGCCGTAACCTCGCCGCGCTCCGCCGCTCTGTCGAGAAGCTGGAAGCCGAGGTCGGCGAACTCGAGATCGAGCTCGCGAAGATCGAGACGGCGTTCGCCGCTGCCGACTACTTCATGCAGGCCGGCCGCGGTCAGTTGGAGCGTGATTCCGCGCGCCGAGAGCAGATCCAGCGCCGCCTCGCCGAGGCGATCGCCGAGTGGGAGGCCGCCGCCGCCGAGCTGGAGACGCTCGCTCCCGCCTAGCGCCGGGCTCGTGGTTCTGTCAGGAAGCGATGACGTTGGTCATATCGCCTGACGCCGTGATGTTCCGATGATCCTGACATGGATCTGACAGGACACTTCCCCGAGCTGGAGCTGCCGCCGCTCCCTACCTCGCAGGTGCGGCTCATGCAGCTGCTCCCCCGGCACGACGTCGACCTGGCCGAGCTGGTGATGGTCGTTGAGACTGACCCCGGCCTGACCGTCGCCGCGCTCCGAGCGGCGAACTCCGCCATCTCATCCCCGGTGCGGCGCATCGGCACGGCGCGCGCGGCCGTCGTGCGCATGGGGGGGCTGGCGGCGCGCCGCATGCTGGGCGGGTACGTGCTTTCGAGTGCGTTCGTCGTCCCGCGCGGCACCGCCCTCGACCTGGACGAGTACTGGCGGCACGCGCTTGCGACCGCGCTGCTCGCCGATGCGATCGCCGTGAAGGAGGGTGGGCGCACCGAGGCGTTCACGGCGGGCCTGCTCCACGACGTCGGCTGCCTCGCCATGGCGTGCGCACATCCGGAGCGCTACGCGCGCGTCATCGAGCTCGCGCGCCGCGGGATGAACGAGCTGGCGGCGGAGCGAGCGATGTTCGGCTTCGATCACTGCTACTACGGCGAGCAGCTCGGGCAGGAGTGGGGGCTGCCCTCGATGGTGGTGGAGGCGATCGTCGACCATGAGCACGGCACGGTGAACGAGTTCGCGCAGGCAACCGCCCGCGCGCGCGGGATATCGAGGCGAGTCGGGATCGGGAACGGCCGTGCGGTGGCGCCCGCGCAGATGGCGCTGCAGCCCGCGGATCACGGCGTCATTCGCACGCTGCGCGGCCCGGAGGGGCTGATGCAGCAGATCGCGCAGTTCCGAGACGGGATGGGGGAGCGGGCGGCGCAGTTCGGCGCCTCCGGCTTCGTGCAGATCGCCGTCTAACGGATCGCGATGGGGTCGGTCGAGGTCAGCCCCTCGGCACCGCCCCGGCGGCTGGTTTGGGGCGCTTGGGCAGCGTCTCCGGCACCAGCAGCCACATCACCACGGCACCGATCAGGCCGACGCCGCCCGTCGCCGCAGACGCAGCGCCGAGCGTTGCGACCGCGGTGATCGCGCTCAGCATGAGCGGCCCACCCAGCTGTCCCATGTCGCTGATCAGCCGCCACACGCCCAGGAACTCGGCGCGATTCCTTGATGGTGAGAAGTCCGCGCCCAGCGTCATGACGATGCCCGCGCCCATGCCGTTGCCGAAGCCGGTGAGCATCGCCACCGCGACGAAGAGCCAGGTCGTGCTCGCGATCGGGACGAGGATGAGGCCGATCGCGATCGTCGTCAGGCAGGGGATCGCGACCCACTTGCGGCCCATGCGATCCATCACGGAGCCGGTGGGGTAGAAGAGCAGCATGTCCATGGTGTTGGAGGCGCTGAACACGCCGCCGACCGCCGAGGCGCTCAGGCCGATGTGGTCGCCCCAGAGCGGGATGATCGTCTGGCGCGACGCGCGCAGCACGCTCAGGCAGACCGTCGCGAAACCGGCCGTCGCGAAGACGCGACGGTTCTCTGCGACGATCTCCGTGAAGCGTTCCAGCACGGAGCCGTGCCCGGCGGCCTCGAAGCGGTCGTTGCCACCGCGGATCAGCGCGAACATCAGCGCGCTCGCGAGGATCGCGAGTGCCGCCTGCAGGTAGAACGAGCTCGCGAGGCCGAACTGCGCGCCGATCAGGCCGCCCAGCAGCGGGCCCACGGCGTTGCCGACGCGGTTCACGCCGCCGACCAGTGAGAGCGCGCGACCGCGCACCTCGGGTGGTGCCTGTTCGGAGACATAGGAGAGGCGCGCGAGCTGCCAGATCGACCACGCGAAACCCATGACGAACATCAGCAGCGCGAACACGACCGGCGAGGTGGTGAGCGCGGAGCCCACGGCGACGACCGCCAGCACAGCGGTACCGATCACCATCGCGTACCGCTCGCCGACGCTGCCCACCAGGATGCCCGCGGGGATGTCGAAGACCACCATCCCGAACCCGCGGAGCGCCACGATCAGGCTCGCGAGCGCCACCGACGCGCCAAGATCCTTCGCGAGCAGCGGCGTGAACGGGATGACCGCGCCCTGACCGACGGCGAACAGGAACGTCGGCAGATAGACCGACAGTCCCAGGTCGCGAATGCGGAAGGGGGCGGGCTCGGGTGACCTCACCGGGCCCATCCTACACGCGACCTTCCGTGCAGGGTAGGGTTGGCCGCCTCGCGTGCACCCGGGCACGCGAGGCGGGTCGCCACGAGGCTAGGCGAGGTGCTGGCGGAACCAGGCCAGCGCCTCCTTGAACGAGTCAGCGGCCGCCTCCGGGTTGTAGGAGGCGCCGGTGTCGTTGAAGAAGGCGTGACCCGCACCCTGGTAGATCTTGATGCGGTAGGGGCGGCCGGACTGCTTCAGCCGCTCCTCGACCTGCGGCGCCTGCGAGGTGAGCCGCGTGTCGGTCTCGCCGTAGTTCACGAGCACGGCGGCCGAGGTGCGTGCGAGCGCCTCCAGCGGGCGCTGCGCGGTGCCGTAGTAGGGGATCGCCGCCGCCACGTCCTTGCTCGCCGCCGCGACCTCGAACGTGTAGCCGCCGCCGAAGCAGTAGCCGACCACGCCCAGCTTGCGGCCCTGCGTCGCCGGCAGCCCCTTCAGGTGCGCGACGCCCGCCAGGCAGTCCGCGACCAGGTCGTCCGGGTTCGAGCGCCCCAGGAAGCCGGTGTTCGCCGCCACGTCCTGCAGGTTCGTCCCGCCCGCGCGCGAGACGAGGTCGATCGCCAGCGCGACGAAGCCCTCCTTCGCGTATCGGCGTGCGATGTCCTTGACCTGATCCAGCAGGCCGCGGTTCTCATGGATGATCAGCAGCGCGGGGAACGTCCCTGCACCCTTCGGCCTCGCCAGGTAGCCACGCAGCTCGCCCGCAGGCCCGGGGAAGCGGATGTCGCCCGCCTCCAGCGCGGGGTCATCGGCGGGCACGCCCGGTGTCGCTGCTGCACGAGGTGTGCCCGTGGCGACCGCCGTTGCTGCCGTCGTCGCCGTCGCGGGCGCCTTCGCTGCGGCGCTCGCGGTTGCGGTCGCACGCGTGGCCTCGTCCTTCGCCGTACCGCAGCCGAGCGTGAACGCCAGCGAGGCGGTGGCGGGGATGCTGCCGGTGATGAGCAGGACGCGCCGCAGCATGTCGCGGCGGCTCATGTGTGCTTCCAGGTACTCGTCCGCGAACTCACGGATGAGGTAGTCCTGGTGCGGGTTGAGATCGACGGGCATGGAACCTCCTCGGGTCGCCGCTGCGGCGGGGTACAGAGCGGTACGAACGCCGAGGGTGCGCGGATCGCTCGGCTCAGGAGGCGAGCGTCTCCGTGAACCACTCGCGGAGCAGGCGACGCACCTCGTCGCGTGACTGGCGGAGGCTGTGGCGGGCCCCCTCCAGCAGCTCGAGGCGCTTCGGCTCGCCCGCCATGCGGTAGAGCAGTCGCGAGCAGTCTGCCGACAGGCGGATGTCGTCCAGCCCGTGGATGAGCAGCAGCGGCCGCGGCGCCAGCTCGACGACCGGCTGCGCGCCCGCCGTCTGCGTCGCGAGTGTCGCGACGGTGACCACCTGTGGCGCTCGTGCGCCCGCCGCGATCACCACCGCCCCGCCGAACGAGTGCCCGACGAGGCCGATGCGAGTGATCCCCTGCGCCGCGAGGAAGGCGAGGCCGACCTCGACGTCATGCACGCCCTCCGCGACCACGCCCGGGGCGATGCGCCCGCGGAAGTCGACGCGCAGCGTCGCGATCCCCGCCGCCGCGAGATCCTCCGTAAGATCGGGATAGAGCGCGTCGGCGGGCCCGTCGAGGCCCCCATCGGTGCCGCCGACGGCAAGCACGGCCGCCGTCGCACCCTCGACCGCGCGGTAGGCGCAGCGCACCGGCCCGCGCACCGAGGGCAGTGAGAACTCGCCGACCGGTGCCGTCTCCACCATCGCCGGAGCGTACACGGCGCACGGCGGCGCGTGCACGACCCGCGCGAGGGCTACGATGTGCGCGCCAGGCGTCTCGACGGTCGCCTGATCGCCTCACTGAAGGGGGAGACGATGCCGCTGATCTTGCATGATGCGACAGCAATCCACTGGGCGGTGGCGGGGGCGAGCATCGCCTTTGTGACGCTGCTGCTCCTGTTCCTCGGCAACCGCCGCCTCGGCATCTCGACTGGATTCGAGGATGTGTGCGCTGCGGTCATCCCCGCGCCGTACTTCCGCCGAGGCGGGGTGGGGCCGGATCAATGGCGGGTGCCGTTCATCGGTGGGCTCGTGCTGGGCGGTGCGATCTCCGCGATCGTGACCGGCGGCTGGGCGCCGACGTGGGATCTGGGCATGTTCGACACCGCGATCGGCTGGGGCCCGGCGGGCAAGCTCGCGTGGATGTTCGTCGGCGGGCTGTTCATCGGCTTCGGGACGCGCCTCGCAGGCGGCTGCACCAGCGGGCACGGCATCTTCGGGCTGTCGAACCTGGAGCTGCCGAGCCTCGTCACCACGCTCTCGTTCATGGGCGCGGGCGTCGTCACGACGCAGCTCATCTACAACGTCGTGCTGGGCTAGGGGGCGAACAATGCAGACGGTGCTCTTCCTGGTGCTGGGGACGCTGTTCGGCTTCGTGCTGAGCCGATCCGGCGCGGCGGACTACGACTTCATCCAGGGCATGTTCCTGTTCACCAACCTCCAGCTGTACGGCATCATCGGCACCGCCGTTGCGATCACCGCACCGGGGCTGTGGCTGCTGAAGCGCTACGGCCACACGGTCTTCGGCCGCCCGCTGTCGATCGAGCTGAAGCCGGGACACCGAGGCAACGTGTACGGCGGCATCCTCTTCGGGATCGGCTGGTCGATCGCGGGCATGTGCCCCGGCCCGATCTGGGTGAACATCGGCGAGGGCAAGGTGTACGCCATCGCCGCGCTCGTGGGCGCGCTGGTCGGCGCCGGCGCCTTCGGCTCGCTGTACCCGCGGCTGCAGGCGCCGTTCCGGCTGCCGCCGCTGCGCGTGGGGACGGGCGACGGCTAGCGCTCCGATCGAGGCGCGTTCGCAGCATCCTCGCCATCGCGATCGTCGGCGTGAGCGCGCTTGAGCACGTCCACCGTCTGCGCGTCCGCCGAGGCGTCCGCGGCGACCTCGAGTGTCGACTCGATGGTGTCCAGGTCGGGCGACCCGGTGCGCAGTTCGCGCTCGGCTCGCCCGCGGGCGCGCGCGGCCAGCGCCTGGTAGCGATCGCGCAACTCACGCAGTTCCTGCTCCGGCAGCTCCTCCATGTCGATCGCGACGTTCTGCGCGCCCCGGGTGCTGCGGATCAGCTCGTCTAGCTTCAGGTGCATCGCGGTCGCATCACGGTTCTGCGTGTTCTGGATCAGGAACACCATGAGGAACGTGATGATCGTCGTGGTCGTGTTGATCGCGAGCTGCCACGTGTCGCTGAACTCGACGAGCGGGCCGACGGCAGCCCAGCCGATGACCGCAACGGCGCTGACGATGAAGGCAAGGGGGTGGCCGACCGCCTCGGCACCGGCACGCGCGGCGCGTGCGAAGAACGACTGCGCGGGACGGTCGGCCACCGATCGCTACCGCAGGTGCTCGTGCTGGTCGGGCAGCGTGTCATTGACATGCCGAGGCGCGAATGGCGCGAAGCTGGTCCAGAACAGCAGCGACAGCACCATTCCGACCGCGCCGACCACCATCAGGATGATGCCGATCGTGGCGATGTCCACGCCGCTGACCGACACGCGCACGGCGAACGCGAGGATTGCGCCGATTGCCAGCAGGAAGAGTGAGAATCCGAGTGCAGGCATGGTGACCTCCTCGATAGATGCGAGTTGGATCAGTACCAACGACCGGTGCGGCTGCCCGTGACGAGGTTCGCGATCAGCGCGACCAGCGCCAGGGCGAGCAGCACCCAGATGAATGCGCCCCAGTTCACCGCGTAGCCGACCAGCCAGAGCACCAGCAGGACGGCGAACACCAGCCAGAGCAACGACGTCATCGTGACCTCCTTCGCGCGAGCGCGGGTCGAGATCGGGCGATCGCCTGGGGTTCAGCGATCCAGATGCCGGTCTCGATCCACATGCGGGTGCGCCAGGAGTGCACGAAGCGGTACCACCACGGGACATCGAATCGCCGGGTGACCACGCATGCCTCCTGCAGCCGCACCGCCTCGTCGTCGCAACGAGCATGCGCGGGCAGGCAGCGGGAAGCCGCAACGAGGCACACCGAGCGCGTGCCGATCGCATCGCAGGGGTGAACAGGGGTGAACAGGGGCGTACGGACGAGGATGGAGGCGATCCGGGGCGAGCGCGCCCGCCCCGGATCGAGTGACTAGGCGATGACGCCCGAGGCGCGCAGCGACTGCTCCTGCGCCCCCAGACCGATCTCGGCGAGCACCTCGGTCGTGTGCTCTCCCAGCAGCGGGGCGCGCCGGTAGATCTGCCACGGCGAGGCTGGCATGCGGTACGGCGCGCCGGGGTAGATGAACGTCTCGCCCAGCTCCGGGTGCTCGACCGGCGTCGGCCAGCCACGCTCCAGGAAGTGACGATCCTCCACCACCTCGTCCGGTGAGTAGATGAGGCCGCACTGCATGTCGCGCGACTGCGTGCCCACGAAGAACTCGTACGCCGTGATGTGCTCCGCGATGAAGACGAGCGAGTCACGGACGGCGCCGTAGATCATCGCGTCCTCGCCGCCCTCCTGGATCCCTGCCATCGTGATGTCGTGATCGAGGTTCGCGCCCAGCTCCAGCAGCGGCCAGGACTCGAACTCCTCGCGGATCCCGATCTCGTCGAGCCAGTCGAGGAGTGTGCGGATCTGCCCGGGACGGCGCGGCGCGAAGCCGGTCGTCACATACCGCCCGTCACCTGCCAGCACCTGCACCGGCTGCGAGGGGATGACGCCTGCGTGGCGGCCGGTCTGGCGTTGCACCGTCTCGCGTGCGACGAGCCACTGGTAGCTCGCCGCCTCGGTCGTGACGTTCTGCGCGGCGTGCATGTTCACGTCCAGGTGCTGGCCCTCGCCGGTGAAGTCGCGATGCAGCACCGCGATCAACGTCGTGACGACGGCCCAGTGGCAACCCGTCTGGTAGCCCTGGTTGCCGCCCCCGCGTACCGGCGGCAGCGAGTGGTCGTCGTAGCCGCACGACCACACCGGCCCGCCGCCCGCGAGCAGCGTGAGGTCGGTCGCCTGCTCCGTGGATCGCGGCCCGCTGCGCCCGAACGGTGTGATCGAGGTCATGATCAGCTTCGGGTTCAGCGTCGACAGGTCGGGGTAGTCGAGGCCCCACGTCGCCATCTGCCCCGGCGCCTGATCCTCGATCAGCACGTCCGCTGAGGCGACCAGCGCGCGGAACGCCTCGCGCCCCGCCTCCTGCTCCAGGTCGAGCGTGATGCCGCGCTTGCTGGTGTTGTAGTGCCAGTACGTCAGGCTGCGGTCGAGGTGCGGCACGTCCTTGTAGAACGGCGCGTAGGTGCGGGTCAGGCTGCCCGCGGGCGGCTCCACCTTGATCACGTCCGCGCCCATGTCGGCCAGCAGTTTGCCGGCCCACGCGCCTGCCTCGTTGCACAGTTCGATGACCCGCAGGTCGTTCAACGCGCCGGTCACAGGACGCCCTCCGCCTTCAGCTCCGCGATCTCTTCGGCGCTCATGCCGAGCATCTCGCCGAACACGATGTCGTTGTGCTCGCCCAGGCACGGCGCGCCACGAGCGATCTGCCAGTCGGTCTTGGACAGGTGCACGGGGATGCCGTCCACGCGCACCTCGCCCATCGCGCTGTGCGTGACCGTCGGCCACATCCCCCACGCCGAGGTGTTGGGATCCTTGTCGATGCGCTCCTCCGGCTGCTGCACCGCCGCGCACGGGATGCCGAGGTCCTGCAGCCGGTGCTGCGTGTCGTACTTGCCGCGCGTGCGCGTCCAGTCGCCGACCAGCGCCTCGACCGCGTCGCGGTTCGCCTGCCGCCCCTCGTACGTTGCGTAGCGCGGGTCGAGCGCCGACCCACCGACCTCGCGAGCCAGCGCGGCCCACTCGGCGTCGGTGCGGCAAGCGATGGCGACCCACTCGTCCTCGCCGTCGGCAGCGTAGACGTTGTGCGGCGCCATCGGCGCCTCGTTGCCGCGGTTGGAATCCACGCCCGACTCGGAGCGCGTGCGCCGCCCGTTCACGGTGTAGTCGAGGATCGACGCGCCGGTCAGCGTCGACGCCGCCTCCGTGCACGCGAGGTCGAGCCACTGGCCCTCACCGGTCTTGTGACGGTGGTGCAGCGCGGCCAGCATGGCGGTGGCGCCGTAGTACGCGCCGCCGTGATCCATGTAGGAGTAGCCCCAGCCCGCAGGCGCCTCGCCGGCCAGGCCCGAGGTGTAGGTCAGGCCGCTGATCGCCTGCACGATCGGCCCCCACGTCTTGAACGGCTGGTACGGGCCGGTCGCGCCGAAGCCGCAGTTCGACAGGTAGATGATGTCCGGCTTGATCGCCTTCAGCTGCTCGTAGCCGAAGCCGAGGCGCTCCATCACGCCCGCCGCGAAGTTCTCCGCGACGATGTCCGCCATCGCGACGAGCCGAGGGAAGATCTCCTTCCCCTTCTTCGTGCCCATGTTGAGCGTCACGCCCAGCTTCTCGACGTTGTGGTTGTTCCACCCGCCGCCGAAGTTGTGGCCGCGCCGCTCGTCCTTGAACGGCGGCGAGGCGCGGATCGGATCCCACGCGCCGTTGTTGGCGGGGTTCTCGATGCGGATCACCTGCGCACCGAACGCCGCGAGGATCCTCGTGGCGCCGGCGCCGGCGAGCACACCGGAGAAGTCGACGATGCGGATGGGGGCGAGTGCTTTCGCTGCCACTGGCGGACTCCGAGGTTCTGTACGGCTCTGCGCTGCGTGTGTGATGTGGTGTGATACCACAACGGCGGCCTCGCGGGGCCGCCGTTGTGGTTGCGAACTCCTGTCGCGGCGAGCCTAGTCGCGGCGGGTGGTGAGCCACCCGAACTGCTGCGGCTTGCGGCGACCCTCCGGGTCGAGCGGCACGTTGATGAGCGACGGCCCGTTGTGCGCCAGCGCCTCCTTGAGCGCGCGGTCGAGGTCGTCCGCGGTGACCGCGTTGTACCCGCGGCCGCCCAGCGCCTCCATCATCAGGTCGTACCGTGCCGACGGCAGCATGCCGCCCACCGGCTTCTGGTCGGCCTCGAACAGCTCCGCCTTGTGCCCGCCGATGCCGCCGTTGTTGAAGACGACCCAGGTGATCGGCAGGTTGTAGCGGACGGCGACCTCGCACTCCGTGCCCGCGAAGCCGAACGCGCCGTCACCCTGCAGGCACATGATGTGCTTGCCGGTCTCCACAGCCGCGCCGATCGCGAACCCGTGCCCGAGTCCCATCGAGCCGAACGAGCCGGCGTCGAGGCGGGTGCGCGGGAGGTAGTTGTTGATGACGGTGCGGCTGATGTCCATCGTGCTCGCACCTTCGGCGACCAGGATCATGTCGCGCGGCATCGCCTCCGACATGCTGCGCAGGGCGCGGTAGTAGCCCAGCGGCACCTCGTCGTCCTGCTTCAGCACCTCCACCTTCTCGGCGTTGGTGCGCGCCTCCTTGCGGACGGCCTGCAGCCACTCGGAGTCCTGCGGGAACTGCCAGTTGTCCCGCTCGACGACATCGAGGAGCTGACCCAGCGTCGCCTTCGCGTCGCCGACCATCGCGACCTCGGACGGCACGTTGACGCCGATCTCCTCGGGATTGATGTCCAGCTGGACGACGCGCACGTCCTTGCGGAAGCGCGGCGGCAGGCCGAAGTGCAGCATCCAGTTCAGCCGCGCGCCGATCATGAAGACCAGATCGGAGTTCTGCAGCACGAACGACCGCGCCGCCGCAGCGGCGAGGTCGTGGTCGTCCGGGATCACACCCTTCGCCATCGGCATGCTGAGGAACGGGATGCCCGTCTTCTCCACGAACGCGCGCATCTCCTCCTCCGCGCGGGAGTAGGCGACGCCCTTGCCGATGATGATGAGCGGCTGGTCGGCGCTCTTGAGCGCCGCGATCGCGGCCTCCACGTCGCCCTGGTCGGACTGCACGTGCCGCGGCTCCGGCACGCGTGGCGCCCAGATCACCGCGTCCTCGTCCACCTTGCCCGCGATGACGTCACCGGGCAGGTCGAGGTAGGACGGGCCGGGCGTGCCGTGCAGCGCCTTCTTGATCGCCTCTGCGATGTAGATCGGGAGCCGCTCGATGCGCTCCACGCGCTCGGCGTACTTCGCGTACGGGCGCAGCGGCGTGAGCTGATCGGCCTCCTGGAAGAAGCCCATCGAGTGCCCGCTGCGCTCGTAGGAGCCGCCGAGCAGCAGCATCGGCCAGCGGTTGGACCACGCGTTGGCGAACGCGCCCACCGCGTTCAGGACGCCCGGGCCGGAGACCGCGAGCGCCGTGCTGATGCGCCCACCGAGGTACGACACCGCCTGCGCGGCGTAGGTCGCCGGCATCTCGTGGCGCATGCCGATGTAGGTGAGGCCCTCCTTCTGCGCCGCAGACGCGATGCCGCTGACAGGGATCCCCACCACGCCGAACATCGACGTGACCCCCTGCTGCTTCAGGGCGCGCGCGATGATCGTCTGCCCATCGATTTCGGCCATGCTGTCCCCCCTCTGCCGCACCGGGGTCAGACCGGCCTCGTGCGGTGCGCTCGCTGCGTCGGTCGCGACCGGCGCGTGTCGCGCGAGAGCATGCCCCGCCGCCGTCCGCTTGTGAAGGGGCGGAGGCCAGCCGATCTGCCCTCGCGCGTCCGTGCAGCATCGAGGGCAACCCGACTGCAACCCCGCCGCCGGTCGTGTAGACGGCGCTGTGCCCCGCCTCGGTCAAGGCTGTGCGGGGATAACCGGTCGTGCTGTCGCGGTGCGGCCCGCAGGAGTTGCAGGAGTATCAGGAGTGGCGGCACCGGCCCAGCGCAACCCCCGGTAGGGCGGGATGAGTCGCTGTCGCACCGCCACCCGGAACACCGGGTACGATCGTTGGGCCGCTCCCGGCGCGACAGGAGTCTGCTGTGAAGTGCCCAGTCTGTGACGCACGCCTCCGTGAGGTGGATCGCCGGGGCGTGGTGATCGATGTCTGCCCCGAATGCAAGGGTGTGTGGCTCGAGCGCGGGGAGCTGGAGAAGTTGCTGGAGGTTGCCGGGGAGGAAGAGGACTACTCCCAGGATCGCGGACGCCGCGGGGTTCGGGACGACGATGACGATCGTGCCCGTCGCGGCGCGTATGAAGATGAGTGGCGACGCCGTCCGGAGTCGTATCGCCAGCAGAAGAAGAAGTCGTCATGGCTGTCCCAGATCCTCGAGACGGTCGGCGGCGAGGGCGATTAGCCCTGAGACGCTGAGTTGGACGCCCCCCGTGTGGCTTGTCCGCGCGGGGGGCGTTGTGCGTTCTCGCCACGGCTGTGCCACAATCGCCCTCCAGCACACGTCAGGGTTGACTGGTGGGAGCCGTGCGATGACCGAGCCACGCAGCCGCCCATCGGCAGCCGGAGGCGAGGAGCGCCCGATGCCGCGCTGGGGTGCGCTCGGGTATCCCAACTACCGCCTCTTCTGGATCGCGAACGTCGCGAGGGTGTTCGGTCTCCAGTTCCGCTTCATCGGGGCAGGGTGGCTGACGCACCTCCTCGACCCGTCGCCGGTCTGGCTCGGCGTCGTCGGCGTCGCTGCGGCCGTACCGACGATCGTGCTGTCGGTGCCGGCGGGCGTGATCGCCGACCGCTTCGACAACCGCAAGGTGATGGTCTGGTCGCAGGCGTTGAGCGCCGTCTGCATGTTCGTGCTCGCCGGCCTGATCTGGGCCGACCTCGCGAACGTGTGGATCGTCGTGATCTGGTCCGTCGTTGTCGGCGCGCTCATGGCGCTCGCGAACCCGGCGCAGAACGCGATCCTGCCGAGGCTGATCGAGATGCGCGCCATCGCCAGCGCTGTCGCCTATACCAGCGGCATCTGGAACGTGATGCGCATCGTCGGCCCGGCGGGTGCGGGACTGCTGATCGCCGTGATCGGCCCCAAGTGGGCGTTCGGCGTGACCGGTGTCGCCTTTGCGGTCTCCACGCTGCTGCTGATGGCGCTCAAACTCGCCCCGCTGGAGCGGCGATCGAGGCAGCAGGCGGGCGGCATGCTCGGTGGCTTCCGCTACATCATCCGCGAGCCGATGTTCTTCGCGACGATCGGGCTGTCGTTCTTCACCTCGCTCTTCGGCACCTCGTACATCATCCTGCTGCCGGACTTCACCTCGATCCTCAACACCGGTCCCGAGGGCTTCGGCTACATGGAGGCCGCAGCCGGCGTCGGCTCGTTGCTCGGCACGATCGCGATCGTGCGGCTGGCGAAGGGGTCGAGCGGGCCGCTGATGCTCGGCGGCGCGGCCGCGTTTGGCGTGGTGATCGCGCTGTTCGCCGCCAGCGACACGCTGCCGATGGCGCTCGTGTTCCTCTTCCTGGGCGGCGTCGCATCCTCGATCTACCTCAACATCGGCATGACCTCGCTCCAGCTCCAGGTGCCGGACGAGCTGCGTGGGCGCGTCATGGGCATCTGGAGCATGACCTACTTCCTGTCGGCCGTCGGAGGGCTCCCCGCCGGCATCGCCGCGGTCTGGCTCGGCACGCCGCTCGCGGTCGGGCTCTCGGCGCTCTCCGTGACCGCGTTCGCGGTCGTGCTGTGGGTCGCCGTGCCCGCCCTGCGGCGCATGTCGAGCGATCGACCGGCCGAGGCGACTCGCGCGCCGGAGACGGCAGAGCGCTCGCGCGCGTAGGCTGCGTCCGAGGGCCGCGCGCTTCGGAGCACTGCCCTCCACCGGCACGGGACGAGGTGCGCGTGTTCACTCGCGGGTTCGTGGTGCTCTGGTTCGCGATGCTCGTCGCAATGGCGGGCATCGGCATGGTGTCACCGCTGCTGCCGGTGTACGTGCGCGACACGCTCCACGGCCCTGCGATCGGCGTCGCGCTCTCGTTCTCCGGGCTCGCGCTCGGTCAAATGGTGGCGTCGCCGTTCGTCGGCCGCCTGGGCGACACGATCGGCACGAAGCCGTTCATCGTTGCGGGGTTCTTCGTGTATGCCGTCGGTGCGGTCGGCTACGTGTTCGCGCCGACCTGGCATGTGGTGGTGTTCTTTCGCATCCTCTGCGGCTTCGGCGCGGCAGGCATCTTCCCCATGGCCCTCGCGTACGTCGGGCGCATGGCGCCGAGCGGCCGCGAGGGCTCGTTCATGGGCGCCTTCGGCATCGCGCAGATGCTCGGCTTCGGCCTCGGTCCGCTCTTCGGCGGCGGCGTGCGAGACGCGCTGGGCCCCAACGCGGCGTTCACCGCCATGGCCATCCTGCTCGGCGGCACTGGCCTCGCGACGCTGCTGCTGCTCCCGCCCGAGCGTGTGCGCGCCGCCTCGTCCCGTCACACCGAGGCCGCTGCGCGAACGAGCTGGTGGTCGCTGCTCTCCCGACCCGCGGTGCAGGCGGCAGTGACGGTGCAGTTCGTCGCCTCGCTCGGCTGGGGGGCGGCGTCGTCGTTCCTCGGCGTCTACGTGATCAGCAGCGACGGGCTGGGCACGGATAGCGCGCTGTTCGTCGGCGTGATTCTGGCGACGCGCTCGCTGCTGTCGGCGGCGCTGCAGCCGGTGTTCGGGCCGCTCGCGGATCGCGCGAACCGCCTCGCGCTGGTCGTCGGCGGGCTGACGGTGGCCGCGCTGCTCCAGTACGCCGTCCCGTCACTGCCGAGGACGCTGTGGCACGGCGATCTGTGGGGCGAGGCGATCACCATCGCACCGTGGCTCCTCGCGACGATGGCGGTGATCGGGATCGCCGAGGCGATGGAGCTGCCCGCGCAGCAGGCGATCTTCGTGACGGTCGGCCGCCACGTGGGCATGAGCTCGATCATGGGGCTGAACCAGCTCGGCAACTCCACTGGCTTCCTCTCCGGCTCGCTCGTCGGCGCGCTGGTGGTCTCCATGTGGGGCCTCGACGCCGTCTTCCGCTACGCAGGCGTCGTGACGCTCGCCGGGGCGGTCGCTTTTGCGGTATTGATGCTGCGCGCACGCGACGAGCTGCGCGAGGTCGAGCGCGAGGGACGGGCCGTCGAGGCTGAATCGGCCCCCTCGGCGTAGGCAGGGCGAGGGAGTTCGGCATGACGCGAGTGCACGTGGGCAACGTCGAGATCGTGGCGCTGTCGGACGGCTCCGGCGCGTACGCAGGCGAGCGTGTCTACCCCAGCGCCGGTGAGGCGCTGCAGCGGCATGCGCGCCACCTGGACGCCGAGGGGCGGGTGCCGCTCAACTTCGGCTCCTTCCTGCTCCGCGCGGACGGCCGCACCGTCCTCGTCGACACGGGCAACGGCCCGGAGGCGGATGGCACGCTCATGGCGCAGCTGTCCGATCTCGGCGTGCAACTCGCCGAGATCGACACCGTCGTGTTCACGCACCTGCACGGCGATCACACCGGCTGGAACCTCCAGCGCGAGGACGGCACGCCGCGCTTCGCGCGCGCTCGCTACCTGGTCCCGCGCGGCGATTGGGATCACGGCATGGCGCAGGATCGCGAGGGCGGCTCCTTCAACCGCGACGTGCGACCGCTGGAGGCGCTCGGCGCGCTCGACCTCATCGAGGGTGAGCACGTGATCTCGGCCTCGCTCACCACGCTGCCGACGCCGGGGCACACCCCCGGCCACACGACCATCGTCGTCCGCTCCGGCGGGCAGGAGGCGTACATCCTCGGTGATGCGTTCCTCTCGCCGATCGACGTCGAGGAGATCGAGTGGGCGAGCTCATGGGACGGCGACGCGGAGACGACCGTGCGCACGCGCAAGATGCTCGTGCAGCGCATCGAGGCGTCCGACGCGCTGATCGGCGCGAGCCACCTGCCCGCACCCGGCCTCGGCCGCTTCGTGGTCGTCGACGGTCGTCGCACGTGGCGCGGCGTGACGCTCGGCTAGCGTATCGAGAGCACACCGCGCGCATCGGCGCGTGACAAGGAGCGAGTGATGAGCATCGTCCAGACCATCCGAGGCCCGATCGACTCGTCCGAACTCGGACGCATCCTCTCGCACGAGCACGTCACCAACGGCATGGGCGGTATGGAGCACATCCCCGGCCTGCTCGATCGCGACGCGATGATCGACCGCTGCGTCCGCGCGCTCGATCGCGCGAAGACGGTGGGCATCGACGGCATCCTGGACGTGACGCCGCTCGACCTCGGTCGCCAGGTGTGGCTGTTCGAGGCCGTTGCGGAGCGCACGACCTCGAACGTCGTTGCGGCGACCGGCACCTACCGCTGGGTGCCGCCGTACTTCTACCAGTGGGATGTCGACGAGATCGCGGAGTACTACCTGCGCGAGATCGAGGACGGCATCGAGGGCTCCCGCATCCGCGCCGGCATCATCAAGCTCGCGTGGGACATCGAGTACCAGCTGCACGACCCGAACGCGCGCGTGACGCCACGCGGGATGTTGGAGCGCACCGCGCGTGCCGCTGCCCGCGCCGCGAAGGCGGGCGGGGTGCCGATCACCTGCCACACCCGCGCCGTCGACGAGCTCGGCACCCCGCTGCTCGACATCTTCGATGAGGAGGGGCTCGACCTCCGCGCGGTGACGATCGGCCACTCGAACGACACCGACAATCTCGACTACCTCACTGGGCTCGCGCGGCGCGGCGCGAACGTGGGCCTCGACCGCTTCATGAACGGCGACGAGGCGTACGTGGCGCAGCGCAGCGGGATCGCGCTCGCGCTCGTGCAGGCGGGGTACGCGGAGCAGGTCTCGCTGGGCCACGACGCCTCGCCGGCCGGGCTGTGGGGCCGCTGGGCGACCGAGGACACCTCGGCGTGCTGGACGCGCGTCCCGGAACTCGAGGTGCCGTGGCTGCTCGCGCACGGCGCGACCGAGGCAGATGTCGACGCGATGCTGCGCGGCTCGATCCGCGCGACGTTCGAGGCTGCGGCGAAGATGGCCGGGAAGGCCTAGCGCCTACT
This sequence comes from Dehalococcoidia bacterium, assembly GCA_041674885.1. GTDB lineage: Bacteria > Chloroflexota > Dehalococcoidia > UBA2979 > UBA2979 > RH-chloro-G1. Next base: position 10,797 of record JBAYUZ010000019.1, on the reverse strand, counting down.
CCTGCGCCGCGGCATCGAGGCGTCGCTTCGCCTCGACCAGCACGTCGGCGGGCAGTGCGCCCCTGTGCAGCGCGGCGATGTTCGCCGCCAGGTGCGCGGGGTTCGCGGTGCCGACGATCGCCGTGTGCAGGTCGGCATGCGAGAACGTGAAGCGCAGCGTCCACTCCACGCGGCTCGCGCCGTCCAGCAGGTCGTCGAGGTTCGCGCGCTCCCACAGCTCGCGGGGCCGCTCGGCGGCGACCTCGGGCAGTCGTCGCACGTCCCAGTCCTTGTCGCCCGCGCCGCGCACCGTGCCGCCGCGGATGATCGTCCCGGCACCCGCATGAGCGGCGTCCGAGATCACCGCCTCGTGGTCGCGCTGGAGCGCGGAGTACGGGATCTGGAACGCGTCGAATACGTCCAGTGCGATGAGGCCCGGCAGATGCGGCAGCGTCGCGGAGGCGCCCAGGAAGCGCACTTTGCCCGCACGTTGCAGGTCACGCAGCGCCTCGATCGCCTCGCCGTCCGCCAGCGCGGCAGGCGAGGGCGTCCCGTGGAACTGCACGAGGTCGAGGTAGTCGGTGCGCATCCGCTGCAGGCTCTGCTCGACGGCGGCGGTGATGTTCTCGCGGCTGTAGACGTGGCCCTCGGACACCACGACCGGGCAGCCGACCTTCGAGGCGAGGAAGTACTCGCTGCGCCGCCCCGCGATGTTCGCGCCGATGCACTCCTCGCTCGGCCCGTAGTCGGGCGAGGTGTCGATGAAGTGATGCCGGCGTCCAGCACCGCGTGCAGGATGCGCGTCGCCTGCTCCGGCTCCACCGGCGTGAGTCGCCCGGGGTCGAGCGACATCGCGCCGTAGCCGAGGCGTGTGACCTCCAGCCCCGTGCGGCCGAGCGTGCGCGTGGGCAATCCGGGTGCGGTCGTCATGACTTCGCCTCTTCCTCGTGCTGGCGCCACAGGTACCGAGGATCCTCGCACCGGTACTTCAGGCCGCGCGCCTCCCAGCGCAGGAACCGCTGCGACATCGACTTCAGGAACGGGGTGAACAGCGGCGCAAGCAGGCCCGAGGTCTCCACGCGCAGCGTCGCGTGCGTGCGACGCCCGCCGTCCAGCGGCTCCACCAGGTGCACGCCCACCATGCGCACGCCGGGCGCGCGCGTCTCCCACTCGAAGCGCTCGCCGGGGACGTACTCGATGACACGCCACATCGCGGCGGAGACGCCCGGCTGCTTGACCTCCGCGGTCGCGCCGATCGCGAGACGCTGACCGTCGAGATGGATGCCCTCGATCGAGGGTGTCCACTCTGCCCAGCGCTCGACGTCGATGGTGATGTCGAAGACGCGTTGCGGCGGCGCGTCGATGTCGACGGTCGTGGTGAGCAGCACGCAGCGTGCCTCCTCGGCTAGCGCGCGGGGACGGAGGCGAGTGGCCGTTGCGGCTTGGGCGCGAGGATGAAGAAGAGCGAGCCCGCCGCGGCCAGCGCCGCGACGATGATAAAGCCCACGCGGTACGAGTTGGTCACGTCGTACACGTAGCCCGCGATCACCGGCCCGCTGATCGTGCCGATGATGATCAGCGCGTTCGACACGCCGAGGATCGTCGCGAAGTGCGTGCGACCGAAGTAGTCCGCGCGGATCGCCGCCATCTGCGGACCTCGCAGGCCCCACGCGAGGCCATGCAGCGTCGCGAATGCCAGCACCATCGGCACCGTCGTGACGAACGCGAGTCCGAGGATCGCGGCGGCGTGCGCCCACATGCAGACCACGGACACCCATCGCTTGCTGAAGCGGTCGCCGATCGGACCACCCAGCAACGTGCCGACCAGGAAGAGCAGCGGCAGCGTCAGCGAGATCGTGGTCGCGAAGCCGAGCGTGAACCCCAGGCTCTCCTTCAGGTGGGAGATGAAGTGCACGTTCAACGCCGCCACCACGAACAGCGCCGATCCGTGACCGAAGCCGACGAACCAGAACTGTCGCGTGCGCATCGCTTCCTTGAGCGTGAAGTCGCGGGTGCCGTCGGCGGCGACGATCTCGCCGCTGCCCAGCACCTCGGCGTTCGCGTCGGGGGCGATGCCGTCGATGTGCAGGCCGTGGTTGGCGGGCCGCCAGCGCACGACGAACGAGAGCGGGAGGCCGACCACGAGCAGCAGCACGGCGGACAGCATCGCGGTCTCGCGCCAGCCGAAGGTGTCCATCGACAGCACCGTGACGCGCACCATGATCCCGCCGATGGCGCCACCGGCCGCGGTCAGGCTGAGTGCCGTCGCGCGACGGCGCTCGAACCACTGCACCATTGCGTAGGTGAGCGTCAGGTAGCCCGACATGCTGGCGCCGATCGACATGATCAGGAATGCGCCCAGGAACTCCGGGATGCTCTGGATGCGGCTGAACAGCACGAAGCCACCCGCGAACACGACCAGGCCGAGCTGGCAGATGAGGCGCGGGCCCCACCTGTTCAGCATCCAGCCCTGCACCGGGCCCATGACGCCCGACTCCATCTCGCGCAGGGACGATGCGCTGGAGAGGATCGTCTTGCTCCAGCCAAACTCCTCACGGAGCACGACCACGTAAGCGCCGAACGCCTGGCCCAGCACCATGCCCTGGATGAGCTGCAACCCTGCCGCAGCCATCACCATCCACCAGCCGTAGAACAGGCGGTCAGAGATGCCGCGGCGCGCGATCGCCTGCTCGGCGGACGCGTCGGTGGCGGTTTCGGGCGGGGTCATGGGCGGCTCCGTGCGGCCTCGGCGGCCTGAACGGGGAGTGTACCGGTCGATAACGCTTCGGGCATCTCGCGGGAGGGTACGAGTCGACGGCGGCGTGTCAGGGACAGAATGCGCTTGGCGCTCACGCCGCGCAGGGCGTAGAGATCGAGCGATGAACCTCGACGAACTCGTGAGCCTGCCGGACTTCGAGCGCGCGGCGGCGGCGACGCTGCCGCGCATGGCGTTCGACTACTTCGCCGCAGGGAGCGGTGGCGAGGCGGCGCTGCGCCGCAACGTCGAGGCGTTCGAGCGCGTGACGCTCCGCTACCGCGTCCTGCGCGGCGTCGGCCACCCCGACACGAGCGTCGAGCTGCTCGGCCGGCGCCACTCGCTACCGGTCGTGATCGCGCCGACCGCGTTCATGCGCCTCGCGCACCCGGACGGCGAGGCGGCGGTGGCGCGCGCGGCGGCGGCGCGCGACATCACGCAGGGCCTGAGCACGCTCTCCACCACCAGCCTCGAGGAGGTGGCAGCGGCGGCGGATGGGCCGAAGTGGTTCCAGCTCTACGTCTTCCGCGACCGCGACCTCACCGCCTCGCTGGTGCGCCGCGCGGAGGCTGCGGGGTACGAGGCGCTGGTGGTGACCGTCGACGCGCCCGTGCTGGGCACCCGCGAGGCGGACGTGCGCAACCGCTTCTCGTTGCCCGACGGGCTGCTGCCGGTGAACCTCGTCGATGCCGCGCCGACCGACGTGCGTGCGGCGGGCGAGGCGTCCGGCCTGCAGCAGTACTTCGCGGCGAACATCGACCCGACGCTGACGTGGGCGGACATCGACTGGGTGCGCTCGATCACCACGCTGCCGGTGCTGGTGAAGGGCATCGTGCGCGGCGATGACGCTGCCGAGGCGGTCGCGCACGGCGTGAGCGGCATCGTCGTCTCCAACCACGGCGGCCGGCAGCTGGAGGCTGCCCCCGCGGGCATCGAGGCGGTGCGCGAGATCGCAGAGGAGGTCGGCGGGCGCGTCCCGGTGCTGCTGGACGGCGGCGTGCGGCGGGGTGTTGACGTGCTTCGTGCGCTCGCCAGTGGGGCGGATGCGGTGCTCGTCGGCCGGCCGGTGCTGTGGGGCCTCACCGTCGGCGGCGAGGCTGGCGTGCGGCGCGTCCTGGAGATCCTGCGCGCCGAGGTCGAGCAGGCGATGGCGCTCTGCGGCTGCCACACCGTTGCCGAGGTCGACGCGAGCCTCCTCGGCTGAGGGCGCAGGGTTTGCGTCTGACCTGCGAGGCTCGCACCATCACCGTCACGTTCACGCGAACCACGGAGGTGCCATGCTCGCTCGACGCCGGATCCTGACTCCCGCGCTGACCTCGCTCGTCGCGCTGTCCGCGATCGCGGCTGCCTGCGGCGACGCCGAGGCACCCGCGAAGCAGACACCCACCGCCGCCGCCTCGACCGCCTCGACGGCGACCGCAGCCGCCAAGACGGCCGCAACGCCCTCGGCGGCCGACGTGCAGGCGGCGAGCACCGGCAATGTGCCGGGCATCCCGCAGCTGACCGGCACCGTCCAGCAGACCGCCAGCGGCCTGCGCTACCTGGACGAGGTGGTGGGGACGGGTGCGACCGTGCAGAAGGGGCAGAACGCCTCCGTGCACTACACCGGCTGGCTCACGACCGGGCAGAAGTTCGATTCCTCGCGCGATCGCGGGCAGCCGTTCGCGTTCCCGGTCGGCGGTGGCCGCGTCATCGCGGGCTGGGACGAGGGCGTCGCGGGCATGAAGGTCGGCGGGAAGCGCCGCCTCATCCTGCCGCCCGCGCTCGGGTATGGTGCGCAGGGCGCGCCGGGGGCGATCCCGCCCAATGCCACGCTCATCTTCGACGTCGAGGTGCTGGCGGCGCAGTAGCGGTGGTGTAGCGACAGCGACGCGGGCGCGTCATCGAGGAGGGGCCGGATGGGGCGAGTATTCCTCGATGTCGTGCTGCCGGTGGCGCTGGTCGCGATCATCGGCGCGATCGTCGGCAACTGGCGCAAGATCACGCTCGCACCGGTATCGGCGCTCGTGTTCTACCTGTTCAGCCCTGCGCTCGTGTTCCACTCGCTTGCGACGACGACGCTGTCGGCAGGGACCTCGCTCCGCATCGTGGCGGTCATGGTCGTGACGTACATCGCGATGTACGTCGTCGCCAGCATCTGGTCGACGATCGTACGGCACGAGCCATCGATGCGCGCCGGGTTTGCGCTCGCTGCGACCACGCCCAACGTGGGGAACATGGGGCTCCCCGTCGCGAAGCTCGCCTTCGGCGCGGCGGGGTTCGAGGTCGCTGTCATGAACTTCGTCGCGGGCGCGATCCTCGCGAACTCCGGCGGCGTCGCGATCGCCTCGCTCGCCGGTGGGTCGAAGGCCGAGGCGTTGCGCGCGCCGTTCCGCTACCCCTCGGTCTACGCTGCGCTCACCGGGCTCGTGGTGAGTGCGTTTCACGTGAAACTCCCGCTGTTCATCGACGCCCCGATCGCGACCCTCGCCGAGGCTGCGGTGCCGGTGATGCTGGTCGTGCTGGGCCTGCAGCTTCGCCACGCGGTCGGCCGCGACCGTCTGCTCGATACCGGCGCGGTCAACGCGGTGCGGCTGCTGGTCGCGCCCGTCGTCGCGTGGTTCGTGGCGAGCGCGATCGGCCTGGACGGCGTCGAGCGCGGGACGCTCGTCGTGCTCTCGGCGATGCCGACGGCGGTCGTGGCGACAATCGTGGCCACGGAGTTCGCGGCGCAGCCCGCGTTCGTCACCCGCGCCGTCGTCACCACCACGCTCACCGCGATGCTGTCGCTGACGGTGCTGATCACCCTCGTCCGCTAGTCGCCGAGGGCTACGGCTTCCGTTCCGCCTGACGCTCTAACAGTCGCGCGCCCTCCTTGCGTCGCGCACTGCCTCGCACCATGCGGGTCGGTCGCGCGACGGTGCGCGAGCATCACTCCTCGACCCGCCGGGCATCCTCCGACGCACCGTCGCGCGAACGCATCGAGGTGAGGGCGACATCGGCGCCGGGCAGGTGCGAGCGGAGGAAGTACGACTGCAGGTCGGCCTGCCGCTGCAGCTCGATGAACAGATCCTGAGTGGACATATCCTCGACCTGCTCGCACTGCCTGATCGCCTCGCTCAGGCCGTCGCTGTAGTGCTCGAAGCGTTCGAGGATCGCGGTCGTCGCGTCCTCCTCGAACAGCTCGCGGATCTCGAGCGTCGGCAGGTCGGAGGCCGCGACGGCCTCCTGCAGGGTGCCGCGCGGCACCTGCTGCAACGCGCGCAGGCGCTCCGCCAGCAGGTCGATGTGCGCCGTGAGGATCGCGACCTGGTCATCGAACAGGTGATGGAGCGCGATGAAGTTCGGCCCAACCACGCTCCAATGCGCCTGCTTCACCTGCCCGCGGAGATCGGCGGCCAGGGCGAGGTGGTGGTTCAGCGCCTCGGCGACCTCCGGACGTGCCTGCTGGCTGCGGCGCGTCTGCTGAGCGCGCTGCGGTCGCTGCTGCTGCATGGAACACGGCTGACTGGTCATACGGTGCCTCCTCTGCTGCGACGAGGGCACCGTAGGCAGCGCGCCGTCGCGGGGCGGTCGCACGAGGCTGCCGGGGCATCGCCGGAGCATCGCAACGGCTCGCGCCGCCGCGCAACGCCTGATGGGCGTCGTTCGTTCTACTCCTGCCACGCGCAGCAGCGAGGAGGTTCCGCCATGCGCTGTCCCACGTGCGGTTCGCCCGTACATCCCGGTTGGTCCACGTGTCGCGGCTGCGGCGCGGAGCTGCGCTCGCAGCGGCCGCGCTCGGCCGCGCGTGCGCTCCCGGCGCTGCCGCGTGTCGCGGCGATGAGCGCGATCCAGCGAGCCACGTCGCGTACGAGCGAGCAGGTGCGCGGATGGCGCATGCCTCCGCTTCACGTGCGCGTCCCTCGCATCAAGATGCCGCGTATCGCCGCCCCTCGTATCTCGGGTGGAATGGTGCCGGTGCTCGGGGTGCTGGTCGTCCTGCTGGCGGTCGGCGCGCTCGCGCTCGCATCCTCGGCGGCCAGCGCACGTGCGGAGGCGGGTCGGGCGCGGGAGGCCGAGCGCGTGGCCACGGAGCGCCTGGCGACGGTGCAGGCGATGGCGAGCGGCGCCGAGCAGGCGCGCGGCGACGCCAACAGCGCGGCGCAGCAGGCCGAGGCGAGCGTGTCCAAGACCGTGGCGGAGCGCGATGAGCTCGCGCGACGCCTCGATGCCGCCACGAAGGACGCGGCGGCGGTGCAGGCGAAGCTGACGCAGGTGAGCGCGACCGCCGAGCAGCAGACCGCATTGGTGGGCCAGCAGCGGCAGCAGCTGCGCGTCCTCACCGAGTGCCTGAGCGGAACGCTGGTGGCCGTCGAGTTCGGTCGCAGCGGCCGCTGGAGCTCGGCGGACCGGGCACTGGACGCAGTGAAGGACTCCTGCACCGCGGCGCGCGCGCTGCTCTAGTCCGACAGGCACGCCCGCCGACGCCTGAACGTCGGAACAGCAAGTCGTTGACTCGATGATTTGCCGGGGATTGCGCGGTTCGCATCGACGTGCGTGATGAGGGGAGGACGAACGTCCCTTCGGCGCGGTGGGGCTGTGCGCGTACGATCGACGCAGGAGGTACGTGATGACGACAGAGCCCGAGACGAAGGAAGCAGCCGAGGCGGCGTTGAGCGCGGCCGAGGCAGCCGTTGCCGCGTTCGACGGCGGCACGCTGGTGCACGAGGACGGTTCACCGAACCCGCCCGCGCAGGCGGAGCTGGCGAAGCGCCAGGCGCGCGTCACCGCCGCGAAGGAAGCCCTCGCGAAGTTCGCCTAGCGCTGCGTTGAGCCCCGGGCGGCCTCGACCCGCCCGCTACGAGGCGGGCTGGATGTCGAGGCCGTTCAGGATGCAGCCTAGCAGCGCCTGGTAGCCGATCGTCGCCACCAGATCCACGATGCCGCGGTCGCCCAGTTCCGCTCGCAGCGCCGCGAAGTCGGCGTCGTCCACGCGGTGATCGCGGAGCAGGCTGCGCCCGAAGCGGACGATCCGTGCGTCCAGCTCCGGCAGGCCATCCAACGCCCCGTCGTGCTCGATCGCCGCGATCGTCGCCTCGCCAACACCGGCCTCGCGGGCGGCGCGGGAGTGGGCGCGCCATTCGAGGGCGCCCTCGCACTCGTGCGCGCCGACGATCATCGCCAGCTCGTGCACCGGCTGCGGCAGCGACTTCTCGAAGCGGATGTACGTGCCGAAGTGGGCGGTGCGGCCGGCGATCTCCGGGCTGTTCATCAGCACCGCGAACAGCCCGCCCACGCGCCCGCGGCTTGCGGCGATCGAGTCGTACGCGGCGTGCGCATCCTCCGGGAGCGCGTCGCGGTCGGTGAGCTCCGGCAGTCGAGCCATGTCATGTCCTCCTCGGTGGTCGCGACGCCTCGGCCTGGCGGCCGGGCACGCGGCATCATACGCGGCGCGACGTAAGGATCGGGCTGCCCCGACCGTCTTTCCTCGTAGGGGGTACGAGAGGAGCGCTGTGATGGGCGAGGACCTGGAGCTGCGTCAGCGGGCGGGCGAGGACGAGCGCGCGACGATGGCGCGCATTGAGGCGCTACAGGCGCAGGTGGTGTCCGAGCAGCGGCACCTGGCCGAGGTGCGCCTGTTCCAGTCGATGCTGAACGGCTATGTCGGTGCTCCGCCTCGACCGGCGGGGGAGGTGGCGACGGTCGTGCCGATGCCTGCCCAGGCCGCCGAGGAGCCGATCTCCGGTGACATGGAGACGGAGGCCGGGCTCTCCGCGGCACAGGCAGAGGAGCTGGAGCGGCTCAATCGGCTGTTCGGGCTGAACGCCGCGAGCTGACTCCAACCGCCTCGACCGTTGCAGCACGGCGGGCCGCCCCGGATGCTAGGCACCGGAGGTGCTGCGCCATGCCAAAGGACGAGTCGTTCGACATCACGACCGGCTGCGATCTGCAGGAGGTCGACAACGCCGTGAACCAGGCGTTGCGGGAGATCAACGGCCGCTACGACTTCAAGGGTGCGACCGTGGAGGTCGAGTACGAGCGCGGCGCCGGCACGATCTCGATCCACACCGACGACGAGTACCGGCTCCAGTCGATCTGGGATGTGCTGGTGGGGCGCTTCGTCTCCCGCAAGGTGCCGGTGGAGAACCTGCGCCGCGGCGAGGTGCAGCAGGCGTCCGCGGGGACGGTGCGGCAGGTCATCAAGCTCGTACAGGGCATCGACGCGGACACGGCGAAGAAGATCAGCCAGCACATCCGCGACCAGAAGCTGAAGAAGGTGCAGGCGCAGATCCAGGGCGAGGCGGTGCGCGTCACCGGGCCCAGCCGCGATGACCTGCAGACCGTGATCCAGTCGCTGAAGGCAGAGGACTGGGGCATGGAGCTGACGTTCGGCAACTACCGCTAGGCCGGCGGTGAGGCGCGCGCGCGATCGCGAGCGCATGATGTGCGTATGAGCTCGATCCTGGCGCGGGTGCAGCGGTTCCGGTGGCAGCAGTGGCTGCTGGTGGTGGCGCTGATCGCCGCGCTGGCGTTCGCCGCGCTGCAGGTCGCGAGCATGGTGGGGCACGCGCGCGCGCTGTACCCGCTCCGCAACGACCCGATCGCACCGTGGATGACGGTTGCGCACGTCGCGCACGCCTTCCACGTGCCGGACGCGGTGATCGAGGAGGCGATCGGGATGCCGGCGGGGAGCAGCGATCGCCGTCCCCTCGGCTACATCGCCCGGCAGCGCGGGGAGACGTTCGAGGTGATCCGGGCCCGCATCGAAGCGGCCATTGCGGGAGCGACGCCACCGGCGCCACCCGCTCCCCCGGCTCCTCCGCCCGCGCCGGCGCGACGGTGAACGATCTCGTCCTCTCGTGGATCCCGGACTACGGCCTGCCGGTGCTCTTCGCTGCCCTCAGCCTGGCGGCGATCGGGCTGCCGCTCCCGGGCACACTGCTGTTGCTGGCGGTCGGCTCGCTGGTGTCGCAGGGTGAGCTGCCGCTCTGGCCGGTCGTCGCTACGGCGACCTCCGCTGCGGTTCTGGGTGATCAGGTCGGCTACGTGGCCGGGCGGTGGGGTGGCGAGCGCCTGCTGGGCGGCATTGAGCGGCATGACCGCGGTGGGAGGCTGGCACAGGCCCGCGCCCTGGCTGAACGCTGGGGGGCGCTGGGCATCTTCCTCTCGCGCTGGCTGATCGGGCCGCTGGGGCCGTGGGTGAACCTCAGCAGCGGCCTCGCGTCGTACTCCTGGGCGCGGTTCCTGCTCTGGGATGTCGCCGGCGAGGTGCTGTGGGTGGCGCTGTACGTGACGGCGGGGAAGGTCTTCAGTGACCAGGTGACGGTGATCGCCGACCTGTCATCCAGCCTCGCGTGGGCGCTGGTGGGCGTGCTGCTGGCGGCGTTCTTCGCGTGGCGCCTGGCGCGGGCGCTGCGGCACGGCCCGGCGTAGACCTAGCGTTCCGCTACCGCCTCAGCGGCAGGCGCGGTTGGCTCGTGCACCGTGGCAGGGAACCACAGGACCGCGACGAGGCCTGCGATGGCGGCCGTGGCCATGAGCCAGAATGAGTCGTGGATCGCGTGCACCATCCCCTGCTGAAGCATCGAGAGGATCTCCGGCGGGAGTGCGGAGCGCGCGGTCGGGTCAAGCAGCGCGCTCGTGCTGACGGGCGCGGTCTCCGCGGCGGCTGTGAGCAGTGGCTGCATCCGCATGCTGACGATCGTGCCCATCGCGGCAACCCCGACGCTGCCGCCGATGCTACGGAAGAACTGTAGCGAGGACGTGGCGACGCCTCGATCGCCCCAGGCGACCGAGCTCTGCACGGCGATCGTGAACGGTACGCTTGAGAAGCCGAAGCCGAGGCCCAGGAGCGCCATCACGGCGGCGAGGTAGGTGCGTCCGCTGTCGGCATCCGCGAGCAGGAATCCGCCCTGCGCGGTGACGACCAACACCAGCCCTGCCAGCACGCTGCGGCGGAACCCAACCCGCAGCAGGAAGCGCCCGGCCAGCCCGGCGCCGATCGGCCAGCCGATCGTGAGCCAGGGCAGCACCAGGCCGACATCGGCGGCGGTGCCGCCCATGCCGCCCTGCACGAACATCGGCACGAACGACTGTGCGCC
>JBAYUZ010000018.1:0-30481 GCA_041674885.1 Dehalococcoidia bacterium | reverse complement strand
GCCGTGCGTCTCCTGAGGCAGCGCACCTTCCATCTTCATGCTAGAGTGTGCCCCGCCAAGGCCCCCAGCGGGGTCCGGTAGGGGTGTGCCAACGCCGCGCGTGACGTACTACGAGCGCAGGGGCGAAGCAGAGAGGGAGCCGAGATGGGCATGCAGTGGCCGGAGGGCAAGCGCCCGGTATTCGTCGGGGCGGGATGGACGATGATTCGCCGGTACATGCCGCGCACCATCTCCAGCAACGCCAAGGAAGCCGCCACCATGGCGATCAAGGATGCCGGCCTCGAGATCGAGGACATCGACGGCATCTTCATCTGGGCGAACCCGAACTGGGGCTCCGGCGGGCCTGACCCGAAGGTCTGGCTGGACGTGAACCACATGATGCAGGTCATGCCCTGGAAGAACATCAAGTTCTGGCTCCAGCCGGAGGCGGTCGCGGCCGGCTCCTGCGGTGGTGTCCAGACCGCTGCCCTCGCGCTGGGCGCGGGCGTGGTGAACTATGCGCTGATCGTCCGCACGGGTCACCACCCGGCCGGCGTGCGCTACCGCCAGATCTCCTCGAACCGTGCGCCCGGCAACGCCGCCTTCACGCTGCCGTACGGCCACGGTGTCGGTGGTGCGTTCCAGGCTGTGAACTACCAGCCCTACCTCGCGAAGTACGGCGCGAAGCGCGAGCAGATGGCCGGCTACGTGCTGACCGCTCACGAGAACGCCCAGGTCAGCCCCCCGGCGGTGTGGCGCGGTCGCCCCATCACCATGGAGGACTACCTCAACGCTCGTCTCATCGCGTACCCGATGAACATCTTCGACAACGACATGCCGTGTGACGGCGTGCTCGCGGTCGTGATGACCACCGAGGACCGCGCCAAGAACACGCCGCACCCGGGTGGCTACATCACGGGCATGAGCGCGCTCAACTGGCACATGAAGACCACGGGCGCCGTCGACACGCTTGAGGAGCTCGAGGTCATGGGGCGCCGCATGGCGAACAACCTCTACGACATGTCCGGCTTCGGCCCGAAGGACGTGAACGTGAAGCACGTCTACGACGGCTTCAGCCCCATGGTCTGGGAGTGGGTCGAGGCCTTCGGCTTCTGCGACTACGGCGAGGCTCCGACGTGGTGCCAGCCGGAGAACATCGGCCTGGGCAAGGCGAACGTGCTCAACGCCTCTGGTGGCAACCTGGGCAACGGTCGCATCCACGGCTTCAGCCACGTGCTGGAGACCGCGATGCAGATGATGGGCACCGCTGGCCCGCGCCAGATCGCGAATGCCGAGGTCGCGATCTGCGAGACCGGCCCGTTCAACAGCGCGTCCTGCTTCTCCTGCGCGAACGACTAGTTCCCGCAGCAGCGCTCGCACTTCAAGACCGCCCGGCGCAAGCCGGGCGGTCTTCGTTTGTAGCCTCTCGCACTGGGCGGGCACGAAGAAGGCCGGGCGAGCGCCCGGCCTTCCTGCTGTTGCGCGACGGTCGAGGGCTAGCTGAGCGCCTCGATGGTCTTGCGGACATCCTCGGCGTGGCCGTCGGCGGTGACGGTCGGCCAGACGTGCGCCAGCTTGCCGTCGGCGCCGATGAGGAACGTCGAGCGGATCATGCCGACCGACTTCTCGCCGCGGATCTCGCGCTCGCCCCACGCGCCGTAGGCGGTCGAGACATCACCGGCATCGTCGACCAGCAGCGGGAACGGCAGGCTGTGGTTCTCGATGAACTTGCGGTGCGACTCCGCGTCATCGCGAGAGACGCCGAGGACGATCGCGCCCAGCTCCTCGAGCGCCGTGTGCTCGTCGCGGAACTGGCACGCCTCGATGGTGCAGCCGGGCGTCTCGTCGCGCGGGTAGAAGTACAGCACCACGTTCTTGCCCTGGAAGTCCTCCAGTCGGCGCGTCTGGCCGTCCTGGTCTTCCAGCGCGAACGCCGGAGCCGCGTCGCCTGCCTTGAGTGTCGTAGCCATCTGTGGAACCTCCCCCTGGAACTCTGCTGGCGCGATCGATTGTACCCGGACGCACGGGAGCCGTTGAGAGATGAAGAGGGGGATGCCGGAGCATCCCCCTCGTACGTCGGTGCGGGAGTGAAGCCGCTATGAGCACTTCCCGATCAGCGGTGTGTTGCTGGGGAGGCCGGCCGGGAACATCGAGTTCCACCCGGCGTTCACCGCCCCCACCGAGGTGCCCGGCACGTACACGACGAACTGGCCCGCCGCGTCGGTCGCCCAGAACGCGCTCGTGTTGCCGGTGCAGCCAGAGGCGGTGACCAGTTGCTGGTTCGTGCCGCCGCTGAACACGAACAACGCGAAGCCCTGCGCCGGCATCGGCGCGGAGATCGTGCCAGTCGCCTGGTAGGTGAAGGCGCTCGGGAGCGATGCGCTGTCGCCGCCGGGGAGGCCCACGGTGACCTCGACGACACCGGCTGCGCGCGCGGGCGTCGTGACGGTCGCCTGCGTCGGCGAGATGACCACGAGGTTCGTCCCCAGCGAGCCGCCGAAGGCGGCAGTCATCCCGCTCGCGAAGCCGGTGCCCGTCAGCGTCACGGACGCGCCGCCACTCGTCGTCCCGCTCGATGGTGTGACAGTAGTCAGCGTGATCGCCGGCGCCGTGCTGTACACGAAGCCGTTCGGCAACGTCGTTGATGAGCCGCCAGCGATCACGGTCAAGGCCACCGGTCCTGCTGAGCGAGCTGGCGTGACCACCGTGACCTTCGAGTCGCTCACGACGCTCAACGAGGTGCCGGGAACGCCGCCGAACTGCACGCTGGACACGGAGCTGAGGCCAGTGCCATTCACCGTGACGACGGTGCCGCCGTTCACAGAACCGGAGATCGGCGCGATCGAGGTGACGCTCAACGGGTTCGTGCTGACGCCGTACGTGTAGGCGCTCGTGAGTGCGCCGCTCGCGCCGCCCGGGTTGACGACGGTCACGCTCACCGGGCCAACCGCGACGGTGTTGGCGGGCGTCGTCGCCGTGATCTGCGAGGGACCGACAACCGTGACGTTGGTGGCGGGCAGCAGCCCGAACAGCACTGCGGCGTTCGGCTGGAAGCCCGTGCCGGTGACGGTGACGATCGAGCCCCCCGCACTCGTGCCGACGTTCGGAGTGACACCGCTCACCGTGAGCGCCCCCGTCGTCTGCGTCGGCGTGGTGGTCGTGGTGCCAGTGGTGTAGGTGAATGCGGCTGCAGCCGACGCGGACTCGTTCAGCGCGGAGGTGACGGTGACGCTCACGACGCCCGCCGAGCCCGGGGGCGTCGTCGCGTTAATCTGCGTCGAGCTGACGAACTGCACGCCGCCGGCCTGCGCGGAACCGAACCGCACCGTGGAGCCGCTGGTAAACCCGCTCCCCGCGACCGTCACCACCGTTCCGCCTGCGGTCGAGCCGCTCGTCGGGGTAACGCTACTGACGGTGAACGGAGCGGGTGTGCCGAAGGTGTACCCGGTCGGTAGCGTCGCCGTGCTGTTGTCCGGGTTCGTGACGGTGACCGAAACCGTGCCTGACAGCCCCGAGGGCGTGCGCACGAGGAGTGTGCTGCTGCTCAGTACCGTGATGGACGTGGAGGCGATGCCACCGAAGGTGATCGTCAGGCCGGCCTGGAACCCGGAGCCGTACACGTTCACCAACTGACCGCCGCCCGCGCCGCCGGATGACGGTTCGATCGAGGTGAGCGAGAGCGCCCCCGTAGGCGAGGTGAAGAAGTACGCCGCCGTCGCGGTGACTGCCGTGTTGTCAGGATTCACGATCAGTAGGTTCGCGGATCCCTGTGCACCGGCTGGCGAGGTCGCCGTGATCTGCGTTGAATTCACGACCACGACGTTCGTCGCCGCGCCGCCGCCGATGTAGACCGCTGCGCCGCTGGTGAAGTTGCTGCCAGTGATCGTGACCGGTGTGCCCCCGGCGGTAGAGCCGGTGCCGGGGACGATGGACGCAAAGGTGGGGTTCGCGGCGGCCACGGGTGTGGGGCCCTGCACCAGTGCGGCGCCTAGCGTGAGGACGACGGCGAGGACGGCACCAGCCAGGAGACGGGTGGCCTGCGAGGCCGTGCGGTGGATGGTCATGGGATCCTCCGGGCGCCAACGGGCGGCGCGTCGTGACGCTTCTCCCGCATGTTCCGCCTCGGGCGGGGATTCCGCAAGATGTCGGCTTATGCGCCTATGCTCCTGAGCATTTCGAACGCTCGTCCGGGCGCGCTAGACTGCGCGCACCTCGAGGGCTGGTCGGAGGGAGTCGGCGATGCAGGTGAGCGCACACGTTCGCGCGGTGCAGGTTCCGGATGAGCACCCGATGCACCCGCAGTTCACCAACATGTATGTGGTCAGCGGCGAGCGCAGCATGGTCATCGACTCCGGCGAGGCGATGGATCGCTACCGCTGGATGCTGCGCGGCTACCTGGCGGCGACGGGCACCGAGGTATCGCTGCTCGCTATCACGCACCATCACTTCGACCACACGGGCAACCTCCAGTGGGCCAACGAGCAGCTGCACTGTCCGGTGGCGCTGCCTGCTGCCTCGCTGAAGCTGCTGAAGGGCAAGCTGCCGAAGGACGCCGCGCAGCTCCGCATCATCGAGGACGGCGAGGTGATCGACCTCGGCGCTGGCGTGCGGCTGTGGGTGTTGTCCACGCCCGGGCACACCGTCGACTCGGTCTGCTACTACCTCGAGTCCGAGGGCGTGCTGTTCACCGGCGACACGATGCTGGGCGGCAGCACGACGACGGTGAGCGACCTCGACGCCTACCTGCGCAGCATGCGCATGCTCGCCGACCTGCCGGGCCTCCAGACGATCTGCCCCGGCCACGGGCCGGTGCTGCAGGATGCGCGCAAGCGGCTGCTGGATGTCGTGGCGCACCGCGAGGGGCGTGACCGACAGATCCTCGATGCGCTCTCGGACGGCGAGCCGCTCGCCGCGTGGGACATCATGCTGCGCGTCTACCCCGGCCTCGATGAGCGGCTGCGGCGGGCGGCCACCGGCAACGTCGTGACGCACCTGAAGGCGATGCGCGCGCGTGGCGAGCTGCGCGAGGTTGCCGGCAAGCCAAAGAAGCCGAACGCCGCGAAGCAGGCGAAGGCGGCGCAGAAGGCGAAGGAGCGCGCGGCGCTCATCAAGGCCGCTGAGAAGGCGCGCGAGGACGAGCGCAAGGAGCGGCTGCGCGCACAGGCGCAGCCGCCCGACGACCAGTGGCTGGTGCCGCCGAAGTTCGCGCGACGCTAGGCGCGCCGCCTACGGGCGGTGCGGGAGACGGACGGTCGCGACGCCCTGGATCGGACGCTCGCCGCGCTCGTTCTCCAGATACACATCGATCTTCGCGATCTCGCCCTCGACGTCGGTGACCAGGCCCAGCACGCGCAGGTGGTCGCCGTGCATCGCCGGGCGCCGGAAGCTCGTGTCGATGCTCTGGAGCCAGCCCTCGGCGCCGATCCAGTCGGTCACGAGGCGCATGCAGATCGAGGTGCTCAGGCCGCCGTGCGCGATCGGCCGGGTGAGGCCGTTCTTCGACGCGGCCGCGTCATCCAGGAAGTAGCTGGCGTTGCCCATCGCACCCTGGGGCGCGGTCGGCGGACGGGTGAGCACGAGGTAGTCCGCGACCTGCTCCTTCGTGACGTCCCAGACGCCCTCGAACTCGTCGGCGGGCTCCACGTCCTCGATGTAGCGCTGGCCCTCGACGTCGCGGGCGCGGTGGCGGGGCGGCTCGGGCGCGGCGGGCTCTGGCGAGCCGGCGGACGCCACGGTCTGCGTCTCGCGGTACAGCACCGAGGTGTCGCACACGCCGACAGTGACCTCGTTCTGGTTCACGTAGGACATGCGACGGATCGCGAAGACCATCGTGCCGGTGCGGCCCGTCTTCGCGTAGACGTCGGTGATCTGCTCGCGGACGGAGATGAGGTCGCCGGGGCGCACGGGCGCGTGCGCCTCGATGCGACGACCACCGAGGAAGGTCGAGTTGCCGAACTTCACCTTCGGGTTGAGCTGGCTGCGGGCGGGGAGCACGCTCACGAAGCCGGGCGGGGCGACGATCCCGCCGTAGGGTCCGGTCGCCGCCCATGTGTCATCAGTCCAGAGCGGGTTCGTCTCGCCCAGCACCTCGCAGTAGCGCGCGATCATCTCGCGCGTCACCTCGATCGTGCCGGCGTCGGCGACGACGCCCATGACGCTCTCATCGAACGTGAACGGCTGCTGTCCCGTGGTCATGTGTCCCTCCGTCGGCTGCCGACTCTAGCACAGGGCTCCGGGAGCCGAGGCCACGTGGAGTTGCCGAGGGATGCCCCGCGCATGCCATAATGCAACTGTGAACGTGCGTGTGCTGCTGATCGTCTTGGTGCTCGCGGGCCTCCTTGCTGGCTGCCGAGCGAAGCCGGCCCCGGAGCCCGCGGTGGTCGTTGCCGCCGTGGCGACTGCGACGCCCGCTCCGGTCGTGGCGACGCCGGTGGCGACCGCGACTGCGACGGCGGTCGCCCGACTGGCCGCGACCGTGCCGCCGCGTACGTGCCCACCCGCCTCGGGCCGCTGGATCGATGTGAACGTCTCCACGCTCCGCGTGCGGCTGATGGAGGGTGCGCAGGTCGTGCAGGAGGTCGGCCCGGTCGCCGTCGGCCGCGAGGTGGACACGGGCAACTACGAGTCGACGCAGACCGGCTGCTTCGGCGTGTACACGAAGAACGCCGAGATGACGTACGACGCGCCCTACAAGACGTACATCTCCCACTGGGTCGGCTTCGACCCGGCGAAGGACAACGGCTTCCACTCCTTCCTGCTGGACGCGAAGGGGAACGTCGTCGACGCATCGACCGGGCGTGTCTCGAACGGCTGCATCCGCACGGGCCAGGCCGATGCGATCTACCGGTTCGCCGAGGTCGGCATGACGGTCTGGGTGCACGCCTGAGCGCACCCCGCCGGTGGGTCTCGACGCCCTCGCTCCCTCGTACGCCCCGTCCCGCACATAATCGATAGACGAGGCCACCCGGCCATACCGAAGAGGATCGACCCATTACCACCGAAACCACCGTCGCCACGCGCGACGACATCCGCAACGTCGCGATCATCGCCCACGTCGACCACGGCAAGACCACGCTGGTGGACGGCATGCTCTGGCAGTCCGGGCAGATGAGCGAGCGCGCCCAGATGCCGGACCGGGTGATGGACTCCAACGACCTGGAACGCGAGAAGGGGATCACGATCCTCGCGAAGAACACGGCCGTGCGCTTCGGCGGGGTGAAGATCAACATCGTCGACACGCCGGGCCACGCCGACTTCGGCGGCGAGGTCGAGCGCGCGCTGACGATGGTGGACGGCGTGGTGCTGCTGGTCGACGCCAGCGAGGGCCCGCTGCCGCAGACGCGCTTCGTGCTCCGCAAGGCGCTGGAGGCGAAGCTCCCGATCATCCTCGCGATCAACAAGATCGATCGCCCGGACGCACGCATCCCTACCGTCATCGATGAGGTGTACGAGCTCTTCCTCGACCTGGACGCCGACGAGGGGCAGATCGAGTTCCCGATCGTCTACTGCAACGCGCGCGCCGGCACGGCGACCATGAACCTCGACGAGCCGGGCACCGACCTCAAGCCGCTGTTCGAGCTGCTGCTCTCGCGCATCCCACCCCCCACCTACACGCCAGGCCACGGCCTGCAGGCGCTCGTGACGAATCTCGATGCCACGCCGTTCCTCGGCCGCATCGCGCTCTGCCGCGTGATGCAGGGCACGATCCGCAAGGGGCAGATGGTCGCCTGGTGTCGCGCCGATGGCAGCACGCAGGCCGTTCGCGTGAGCGAGCTGCTGGTCACCGAGGCGCTCGAGCGTGTCGAGGCCACCGAGGCGAGCGCAGGCGAGATCATCGCCGTGGCCGGCATCGCCGAGGTCACGATTGGCGAGACGCTGGCAGATCCGGAACGCCCGGAGCCGTTGCCCGTCATCACCGTCGATGAGCCCAGCCTGTCGATGACGATCGGCACGAACTCCTCGCCGCTTGCGGGCCGCGAGGGGAACCAGCTGACGGCGCGCCTGCTCAAGAACCGCCTCGATCAGGAGCTGCTGGGTAACGTCTCACTGCGCGTGATGAACTCCGACCGCCCCGACACGTGGATCGTGCAGGGCCGAGGCGAGCTCCAGCTCGCGGTGCTGGTGGAGACGCTTCGTCGCGAGGGCTTCGAGCTCACCGTCGGCCGGCCCGAGGTCGTCACCCGCGTCATCGACGGCGCGCTGCACGAGCCGGTGGAAGCGCTGTCGATCGACGTGCCGGAGGAGTACCTCGGCGTGTCGATCGCGCTGCTGTCCGTGCGCAAGGGTCGCACGCTGCGGACGGTGAACCACGGCACCGGGCGTGTGCGGTCGGACTACATCGTTCCTTCGCGCGGTCTCATCGGCTTCCACACGGAGTTCATGACGGAGACGCGCGGCACCGGCATGGCGCACCACGTGTTCGCGGGCTACGAGCCGTGGCATGGCGAGCTGCGATCGCGGCCGACCGGCAGCCTGGTCGCCGACCGCAGCGGCCAGTCGACGGCGTACGCGCTGATGAGCCTGCAGGACCGCGGCCAGATGTTCATCGGCCCGGGCGTCGAGGTCTACGAGGGCATGGTGATCGGCGAGAATCCGCGCCCGGACGACATCGACGTGAACGTGACGCGCGAGAAGAAGCAGACCAACATGCGCTCCTCCAACTCGGACGCGACGGAGAAGCTGGTGCCGCCTCGGCTGCTCTCGCTGGAGCAGTCGCTGGAGATGGTGCGTGACGACGAGTGCCTGGAGGTCACGCCGCACGCCGTGCGCCTGCGGAAGGTGATCCTGGATCAGCACGGGCGATCCCGCGCGCGGGGCAAGGACATGGGCAGGGGCTAGCCGCCCAGGGCCCCCTTGCACGGCGGCATACCGTCGAGGCATGCGTGCCTCGCGGATCGTGGTCGTCTCCAATCGCGTGCCAGCGCGACCGGGGACGCCGGCAGGAGCAGGCGGCCTGGTCGCCGCGCTCGGGCCGGCGCTCGCGGCGGCTGGTGGCCTGTGGTTCGGGTGGAGCGGCGGTGCCGGCCCGGCCTCGTCCCCCCCACGGCGCTGGGCGGACGGCGCGGTGCAGTACGCGACCCTCGACCTGCCGGTCGAGGAGATCGCCGCCTACTACGAGGGCTGGTGTAACAGCACCCTCTGGCCGCTGCTCCACGGCATGCCGGAGCGTGCCTGTCCCGCAGAGGGTGGCGAGGAGACGTGGCGGGCCGTGAACTCGCGGTTCGCGCGCTGGCTGCTGCCGATGCTGCGTGGTGCTGACCTCGTCTGGGTGCAGGACTACCACCTGATCCCGCTGGGCCGCGCGCTGCGCGCGCTGGGCTGGGGCGGAGCGCTCGGCTACTTCCATCATGTTCCCGTGCCGTCGCTCGCCCACTGGAATGCGATCCCGAACGTGGAGGCGTGGGGCAGCCTCTTCGCCGCGTACGACCTGCTGGGCGTGCAGACCGAGCGGGACTGCGAGCGCCTCACCTCCTACCTCGGCCCGGGCGGTCCGGAGGTGGTCGCGCTGGGTGCCGCGGTGGACGGCCAGGCGGTGACCGCGCGGGCGGCAACGCATCTCGAAGATGCGTTCGCGGCCACACGGCACGGCCGAGCGGTCGTGTTCGGTCTCGACCGGCTCGACTACACGAAGGGCGTGCCGGCGCGCTTTGACGCGTTCGCGCGCCTGATCGGGGCGGATCGAGGGCTCGCCGACCGCGCGATGCTCGCACAGTGGTCCGCGCCGTCGCGGGAGGGCGTTGCCGCCTATCGCGATGAGCGCGCGCAGGTCGAGGCGGGAGCCGCGCACATCGGGACGCTCGGGGGCGACGTTGACCTGCGCCTGGAGGTGCTGTCGCCGGCGCTCGTCTCGACCGGGCTGCGCGACGCCGAGGTATGCCTGGTCACCTCGATCGCCGATGGCATGAACCTGGTGGCGAAGGAGTACGTCGCCGCGCAGCGACCGGAACGACCGGGGGTGCTGGTGCTCAGCGACGGCTGCGGCGCCGCCGAGGCGCTGCGCGGCGCACTCATCGTGCCGAGCGGGGACACCCCCGCCCTGGCTCACGCGATCGAGGTCGGCCTGACGATGCCGCTCGGCGAACGCGTGCACCGCTGGGAGTCGCTCCACGCGATCGTGGGAGCGGAGTCGCCGGAGCGCTGGGCGACCGCCTTCCTCGATCGGCTGCAGCATGCCGCTGGTGAGCGTCGGGGGCGTCGAGTTGTTGTTTAGTGCCACTGTACGTTCAGGTGAAGGTGAGGTATCCTCACTTCAACATGCGTAATCTTCTTCGACTCCGCCCGTACCTGAGTCGCTACTGGCGTCAGGCCTCGCTTGCCTGGGCGTGCGTGTTCGTGTCGGGTGCGCTGGTGCAGGTCAGCCCGGAGCTCGTGCGCCTTGCGCTCGACTGGGGCCTGAAGCCGGTCTACGCAGTGGGTGCCAACGGCGCCCGCGGCGCATTCGTGGGGCTGGAAGGCAACGCCTCGCTGCTGATCTGGGCGTCGATGGCGATCGTCGCCGCGGCGGTCGGGCGCGGGCTCACGCAGTTCGGCCAGACCTACCTCGGTGAATCGCTGGGGCAGCGGGTCTCGTACGACCTGCGCAATGATGTCTATGACCACATCCAGCGCATGAGCTACGCCTACCACGACCAGATGGAGACGGGACAGATCATGTCCCGCACCACGCAGGACGTGGAGAACATCCGCATGTTCTTCGCGCAGGCGCTGTTCCGCATGGTCTACATCGCGGTGCTGGTGGTGGTGAGCCTGGTCTTCATGTTCAGCAAGAGCCCGCTGCTCGCCGCGGTGAGCATGGTGACGATGCCAATCGTCATCTGGCGCTCTGTCGTCTTCCAGACGCGCGTCCGCCCGATCTGGACGCAGATCCAGCAGAGCCTGGCCGTCGTCACGCAGACCGCTGATGAGGCGCTGTCCGGCATCCGCGTCGTGAAGGCGTTCAGCCGCGAGGACTACGAGAGCGAGAAGTTCCACAAGGCGGTGCAGGCGCAGGCCGATCTGAACCTCACGCAGGCACGACACATGGCGAGGAACCAGCCGCTGTTGCAGGGGTTGGGCATGGCGCAGGTCGCGCTGACCACCGGCGTCGGTGCGCTGCTCATCGCCCGTGGAGAGCTGCGCCCCTCGGAGCTGCTGGCGTTCACGCTGTGGCTGAACACATTGCAGCTGCCGCTGCGCTCGATCGGCATGCTCGTGAACGCGACCGCGCGTTGCGTCTCCTCGGCCGAGCGCGTCTTCGAGATGATGGACGCCCAGTCGGAGGTCACCGATGCACCGGGCGCCGTCGAGCTGGTGCGACCGCAGGGGCACGTGCGCTTTGACCGAGTCTCGTTCGCGTACGCCAACGGCACGCCCGTCCTCGACCAGGTCGACATCGATGCGCAGCCGGGACAGGTGATCGCGCTGCTCGGCCCTGCCGGCAGCGGCAAGTCGACGCTCGTGAACATGCTGCCGCGCTTCTACGACGTGACCGGTGGCGCGATCACCATCGACGGCCAGGACATCCGAGGCGTCAGCGTCGATTCGCTGCGCCGCAACATCGGCATCGTGCAGCAGGACGTGTTCCTGTTCATCGGCACCATCCGCGACAACATCGCGTACGGGCGACCGGATGCGACGCAGGCGGAGATCGAGCGTGCCGCGAAGGCCGCGCGCATCCACGACTTCATCGTCAGCCTGCCCGCCGGCTACGACGAATGGGTGGGTGAGCGAGGTGTGACGCTCTCCGGCGGACAGAAGCAGCGCATCGCGATCGCGCGCACGCTGCTCCTCGACCCGCGCATCCTCATCTTTGACGACTCCACGGCCAGCGTGGACTCGCAGACCGAGTACCTCATCCTCCAGGCGCTCAACGACCTGATGGAGGGGCGCACCACCTTCGTGATCGCCCAGCGGCTGCGCACGGTGATGCGTGCCGACCAGATTCTCGTGCTCGACGGCGGGCGCGTGGTGCAGCGCGGCACCCACGCGGAGCTGCTGCAGCAGGAGGGCCTGTACCGCCGCATCTTCGACCTCGAGTTGAAGGATCAGGAAGAGGCGCTCGGCGAGCTCGTCGCAAGCCGCCGCGAGGCTGCGCCTGGCGCGCCCGCGATGGCGGGAGGGGCCGAGTAATGGGTATGTGGGGTGGCGGCGGCGCCTCCGGCTGGAGCACCAACCTCGGCGGCGGCGGGAACAACCGCGGCCGCGGCGGTGACGGCTGGGACGACGAGTACCTGGGCAAGGTCTACGACGCGGAGGTCGTGCGACGGCTTGGGCCGTACGTGCGCCCGTACCGCAAGCAGGTACTGATCGCGTTCACCGCGATGATCGTGCAGTCGATGACCACGTACATGCAGCCGGTGCTCATCGGCCTCACGGTCGCCGCCGGCATTCGCCAGGACGAGCGTCAGGTCATGCTGTTCCTTGTGGCGCTGATGGGAATGGCGCTGTTCGGCTGGATCGCGCTCTACGTGCAGCAGATCACGATCAACACCGTCGGCAACCGCCTGCTGGTGCAACTGCGCAGCGACATGTACGAGCACATGCAGGGTCTCTCGCTCTCCTTCTACGATGAGATGGAGGTCGGGCGGATGATCAGCCGCCTGACCAGCGACGTCACCGTGATCCAGGATCTGCTCACCAGCGGGTCACTGAACTTCGCGGCGGACTTCATCGGTCTGGGGATCGTGATCATCACGGTGCTGGCGCTGGACACGCAGCTGGCGTTCGTCACGTTCGCGATCGTGCCGCCCCTGATGCTCGCGATGGTCTATTGGTCCCGGTACGCGCGGCAGGCGTTCATCAACGTCCGCGTCCGCGTGAGTGCCCTCTACGGCACGCTCGCGGAGAACCTCGCCGGCGTGCGCGCGGTGCAGTCGATGTCGCGCGAGGGCGTGAACAGCCAGCGCTTCGAGCAGTTGAACCGCGAGAACCGCAACGCCGCGATCTGGGCGGGCGTGTTGAGCGCGGCGGTGCTGCCGGTGGTGGAACTCGCGGTCGCGATCGCCACGGCGGGGGTGCTGATCGTGGGTGGTCTGCGCGCGCTGGACGCGACGCAGGTGGACGTCGCGGCGCTGTTCGGCGTGCTCACCTCGTTCACGCTCTACGTCGGGCGGTTCTTCGACCCGATTCGCGACCTGGTGCTGCAGTACACGATGATCCAGCGTGCGATGGCGGGCGGTGAGCGCGTGTTCGAGGTGCTGGACACCCGGCCCCGCATCGTCGACCGCCCCGACGCGATCGAGCTCGACCACGTAGAGGGGCGCGTCGACTTCGACCACGTCTCCTTCCACTACGTGGAGGGCGTCCCGATTCTCCGCGACATCGACCTCCACGTGGCGCCGGGCGAGACAGTCGCCTTCGTCGGCCACACGGGTGCGGGCAAGACCACGATCACCTCGCTCGTGAGCCGCGGGTACGAGGTGACAGCCGGCGCGATCCGCATCGACGGGCACGACCTGCGCGACATCAAGCGCCGCTCGCTCACGCGCCACATGGGCGTGGTGCTGCAGACGCCGTACCTGTTCAGCGGCACGATCGCTGAGAACATCACCTACGGCCGCTCGGACGCGACGATCGAGGAGATTGAGCGCGCCGCACGTGCCGTCGGCGCTCACGAGTTCATCGAGCGTCTGCCGAACGGCTACCAGACGATGCTGCGGCAGGGCGGTCAGAACTTCTCCGTCGGCCAGCGGCAGCTGATCTCGTTCGCCCGCGCGATCCTCGCGGCCCCGCGCATCCTCGTGCTGGACGAGGCGACGGCGTACGTGGACACGCAGACCGAGGCGGTGATCCAGAAGGCGCTGCGGGAGCTGCTGAAGGGCCGCACCTCGTTCGTGATCGCGCACCGACTCTCGACCATCCGCGAGGCGGACCGCATCGTCGTGCTCGATCAGGGCCAGATCGCCGAGATCGGGTCGCACGAGGAACTGCTCGCCCACGGCGGCATCTACGCGAACCTCTACCGCATGACTTACGAGAGCGAGCAGGCGGAACGCGAGCTCGAGTCGCTGGGCGAGGACGCGGCGATCGCCCGCCGCCGCCGCGGCGAGGTCGAGGAGCAGCACGCGGGCGGGCCGTCGCTCGCAACCTCCTAACCGACGCGCACAGTTGCGGTTGCGCGGCAGCCGCTGCGCCCCGTACAACGCTCGGACGAGCGATGACAGGGGGCGACGATGGATCTCGAGTTGCAGGGCAAGACGGCGATCGTGACGGGCGGCAGCCGCGGCATCGGCAAGGCTGTGGCGCGGCAGCTCGCGCGCGAGGGCGTCGATGTCGTCATCGCCTCGCGCAGCCCCG
The DNA here is from genome assembly GCA_041674885.1 of Dehalococcoidia bacterium. Taxonomy (GTDB): domain Bacteria; phylum Chloroflexota; class Dehalococcoidia; order UBA2979; family UBA2979; genus RH-chloro-G1. Next base: position 16,228 of record JBAYUZ010000018.1, on the reverse strand, counting down.
AGCCGCTGGAGGCGACGGCCGCCGAGCTCACCGCTGCGACCGGTCGCCGCGTGACCGCGATCCCCGCCGACACGACCGACGAGGCATCCGTGCAGCACCTGGTGGCGCGCGCCGTGGAGGTGCTGGGGCGCGTCGACATCCTCGTCAACTCCGCCGCGCGCGTCTCCGGCGGCGGCCGCCCGCCCGGCCTGGCTGACATCACGCACGAGGCGTTCCTGGATGAGATGAACACGAAGGTCTTCGGCTACCTCCGCTGTGCGCGCGAGGTGGCGCCGCTCATGCGCGCGCAGGGCTGGGGCCGCATCATCAACCTCAGCGGCCTTGCGGCGCGGTCGAGCGGGTCCGCCCTCGGCAGCATGCGCAACGTCTCGGTCGCCGCGCTCACGAAGAACCTGGCCGACGAGCTGGGACCGCACGGCATCAACGTCACCGTCGTGCACCCCGGCACGAGCCGCACCGAGCGTACGCCCGGCATGCTGGCGGCCATCGTCGAGCGTGACGGCATCACGATCGAGGAGGCGGAGCGGCGCATGGCGAACAACGCGATTCGCCGCCTGGTGAGTGCCGAGGAGATCGCGGATGTGATCACGTTCCTCGCGTCGCCGCGATCCGTCTCGATCAACGGCGACGCAGTGGCGGTCGGCGGTGGCGCGGGCAACGCGATCTACTACTAGCAGGGGACGAGCGCCGCACGTGCCTCGATCGCCGCGCTAGAGCGCGAGCGGGAGCTGCATGGCGCCGTGACGGCGCGTCTGCTTCAGCGCGCGGAACGACTCCAGACGACGGCCGGCAGCCTGCTCCGCGTCGACCTCGCTCCGCGGTGCGTCGGTCTGGTACTGCCAGATGTGGCGCCCCTCGTGTGCGGCGACGGCAACGAGCGCCTCGCGCCACGACTCGAACGTGAGCACCGGCGAGCGCTTGCCACCGTAGCCGTGCTGCGAGATCACACGTCGCTCCATGTGCACCCGACCGTTGGTGTCGCGGCGGCGCCGGAACACCTCGCCGGGCGTTGGTGTCGACTGCTGCACCCGTACCCAGCTCACGCGCGTCTGCACGTTGTCGCAGGGGAATGATTGCGGTGCGCCGATGCCGATCGTGACCAGGCGGTCGACATCGGTATCCCGCGCACGCGTGGAGATCGAGGGGATGCCATCGTAGGCGCGCCCGCGGTACGCACGCGACGCGTTGCGCACGTGCACCGCGAGGCGTGCGTGATCGATCTCGCACATCGCGAACTCGACCAGCAGCGCCACCTCGGCGTCCGGGTACCGGCTCGTGTTCGTGAGCTTCATGGCCTCGCTTCGACCGGGGGGAGACCGGCCTCCGGTCACTATACGGGCGCGGTACATCCCGCTACAGGTGCAGGCGGCACATGATTCGCGCGGATGCGCGCAAGATGATGCGCTGGCAGCGCTACATCGGCAGCAGGCCCCTGCGCGCGGCGATCGAGACTGCCTCGGTGCGTGATCGTGCGCCGAGCTTCGCCAGTGCGCTGCCCACGTGGAACTTCACGGTGTGCTCGCTGATGCCGAGCGCGAGCGCGGCGCCGCGATTCGTCATCCCTGCCGCGAGCAGCTGAAGCACCTCGATCTCACGCGGTGAGAGATCGCTTGGTGGCGTGGTATCGAGCTCTGCACCAGGGCGCCCGGCGACCTCGATCGATGGGTGCCGGACGTGCAGCCCCGCGCGGACCGCACGTACCGCAGCGTCGATCATCGCCGCTGAGGCATCGCGAGGCAGCACGGCTGCGACATTGGGTGCGGCGCCATCGGCGAGGAGCACCACGGGCGCGGTGTCGTCAGTCACGAGCGCGAGCGCATCGGTGACGAGCACGTCGGCCTCGTCGGGCGCGTCGTCATCAGCGAGCACCTCGTGGCCCGCGGCGGCAAGCAGCGCGGCGAGGCCGGCGCGCACGGCGGGATAGCTGGCGAGCACCGCCACGCGAATGCGTGCCATCGCCACCTCGTCCCGTCGCGCGCGCCCTGATGCGATCGATGGTAGCGCGACCATCGCCGGGTGCCGCTACCGCTGCCGCTCGCCCAGCGTCGCGCGCACCTCGTGCGGCGCACCGCCACGGAGCAGCGAGAGGCGCACCGTGGCGCCGACGCGGTCGGAGCCGAGCGCTGCCTGCAGTTCCTCGGCACCGGTGATAGGTGTGCCCTCGATGCCGAGCAGCACATCGCCGACGACGATGCCGGCCTGCGCCGCCGGCGTGCCCGCCTCGACGCTCACGATGAGCAGGCCGACCTCCTGCCCCGCCGCCTCCGGCAGGTGCACCGGCTGGCTGCCGACACCGAGGTAGGCGCGGCGCACGCGGCCGTGCTCCGCCAGCTGCTGTGCGATCGCGGTGACGGCGCTCGCCGCGATCGTCACGTTGCCCGTGCGGAAGCCGGAGGTGTTGAGGCCAATGACGCGGCCCTGTGTGTCGATGAGCGGGCCGCCCGAGAAGCCGGGGAGGAACGTGGCGTCGGTGCGCAGCGTGCCCTCGATCAGGGTGCCCGTGCGCGTGCGGCGGGGTCCACCGAGTGCGCTCACCACGCCCAGCGATGCCTGCACCTGCGCGCCGGGCCGCCCCAGCGCCAGCGCGACGTGCCCGACCCGTGCCCCGCCCTCAGGGGCGAGTGTCGGAGCGGGCGCATCGACCGGCAGGCGGAGCACCGCGAGATCCGAGCCAGGGTCGCGACCCACGAGGTCGGCGGTCGCCTGCTCGCCGTTCGCGAGCGTGACCCGGATGTGCTCCTCGTCCTCGATGACGTGGTCGGCGGTGACGACCAGGCGGTCGCCCCATGCGATCCCGCTGGCGGCGAAGCGGCGCCGCGCCGCGACCGTGACGGTCACCTCGGCTGCACGCGCCACGGCATCGGCAAGTGCGTCTGAGAAGTCATGCAGGTGGTCGGAGGTCATCGTGTGCTCCTTCGCGCGTGAACCTGATACATCGAGGATGCACGTGCGTGTCTGCCTCGCCATCACCCGATCGGGCAGGTCGCTCCCCGCCCGTTTCGGCAGCGCGTACGATGGGGCACGGCACAGCAAGAAGGGCCGCGCGTGTTCCCGATCCGCGATTTGAACCCCACGCGTACCGTGCCCGTGGTGACGGTCGTGCTGGTCGCGCTGAACCTGCTGGTGTTCTTCGCGTGGCAGCCGAGCGCGTTCTGGTCGCCGGTCGGCGAGGCGAGCGCAGCGCCCGAGTTCCTGTACCACTACGCCGCCGTCGCCTGCGAGATCATCTCGCGCCGCCCGCTGACGGCCGCCGAGATCACTGGTGGACTCTGCCTCGGCACGCCGGTGCCCCTCGGTGCCGCCGAAGTGTTCCCCGACAAACAGCCGCTTACCTCGGTCGTCGTGTCGATGTTCCTGCACGGCGGGATCGCGCACATCCTGGGCAACATGTGGTTCCTGTGGCTCTTCGGGAACAACGTGGAGGAAGCGTTCGGGCACGTGCGCTACCTCGGCATGTACCTCGTGGGTGGTGTGATCGCGACGCTGGCGTTCGTCGCCGCGCAGCCGGGGAGCACAGTGCCGGTCGTGGGCGCGTCGGGGGCGATCGCGGCGGTGCTGGGTGCGTACTTCGTGCTGTACCCCGGCAAGCTGGTGCTTGCGGTCGCGTTCGTGAGCGTGATCCCCGTGCCGGCGGTGATCTTCCTGGGACTCTGGTTTGTGGGGCAGTTCTTGATCGCGGTGCCCGGCGTCGCGTGGGAGTCGCATGTCGCGGGCTTCGTCGCCGGCGCGTCGCTCGCACTCGTATTCCGTGGGCCGCTGCTCGCACGCGTGCACCGGCTGCAACGAGGTCGCGCGTGGGCGGACGAGGCGTAGCAAGCGTTCGAGAGGGGCACACAATGGCGGATCGCGTGGAAGAGCTGCTGGCCGAGCTGTCGGAGGCACCCGGCCCCACCGGGTTTGAGGGGCCGGTGCGCAGCGTGGTGCGTCGCGAGCTTGCGCCCCTCGCCGACACGGTCGAGACGGATGGCCTGGGATCGCTGATCGCGCGCCTCGACGGCCCGGAGGGCGCACCGCGCGTGATGCTCGCCGCGCACATGGACGAGCTGGGCCTGCTCGTGCGGCGCATCACGCCGGAGGGCTACCTCAAGTTCCAGCCGCTCGGCGGCTGGCTGGACCAGGCGATCGTCAACCAGCGCTGGCGGGTGCTGACCAGCAACGGCCCCGTGCTCGGCCTCACCGGCATCAAGACGGTGCACGTGATGACCGCCGAGGCGCGTGGCCGCGTGTTCAGCCGCGACGACCTGTTCATCGATGTCGGTGCCGCTGATGCGCAGGACGCCACGGAGCGCCTCGGCATCCGCCCGGGCGATCCCGTGGTGCCCGACAGCGGCTTCGAGGTGATGGCGGGGGGCACGCGCTACCTCGGCAAGGCCTGGGATGACCGCGCGGGCGTCGGCGTGCTGGTGGAGGCGGTGCGCGGGCTTCGCGCCGCGGGCCACCCGAACACGGTGTTCGCGGCGGCCACGGTGCAGGAGGAGGTCGGCCTGCGTGGCGCGGAGACGAGTGCGCGCGCCGTGCAGCCCGCGATCGGGATCAACCTCGAATCAGGCGTGGCAGGCGACTACCCCGGCATCACCCCGGACGAGGCGCAGGAGCGGCTGGGCGGCGGGCCCGCGATCTTCCTGCACGACACCTCGATGCTGCCGAACCTCCAACTGCGCGACTTGTGCATCGAGGTCGCACGTGCGGAGGACATTCCCCTGCAGTTCAACGTGCTCAGCGGCTACGGCCAGGATGGCGCGATGATGCAGCGCACCGGTGGCGGCGCGCCTGCGATCAACATCACCGTGCCTACGCGGTACCTGCACAGCCACCACGGGGTGATCGATCGGCGCGACTTCGATCAGGCGGTGCGACTGGTGACGGCGCTCGTGCGCCGCCTCGATGCTGCGACGGTGGAGGCGATCCGCCGCTTCGACTAGCGCTCGCGACGCCCGACTGTGCGCACGAACTTCGCGAGGCTTGAGGGTGTCGGGATGAGGAACGGCGTCGTCCGCTGGTACGTGCGGTAGGCGTCACCGAACACCTCGACCAGCACGACGCGCTCCTGGAACGCGACGTGCATCACGTCGCCCGCGACCATGAACGGGGCCGCGAGCAGCAGCCGCCTCGACCGCGCCGCGATCGCCGAGGTGAAGAGCGCGAACGTGAACCAGATCACACCGGGGTGCCGCGCGAGGGCGTACGTGCCGTCCGTGACGATCTGGTCGGTGTGACCCTCGTCCACCCACCCCTTGCGGAACGGGATCTCGACCATGATCGAGTAGAACATCGCGGCCCAGCTCAGGGGCGCCAGCAGCATGCACAGCGCGCGCAGCGCCGGCGGCGGGTTGAAGCGACTCGAGCGCCGCAGCAGGCCGAAGAACGCGAACGAGTGCCCCAGCGCGCTCATCGCCAGCAGGTATGGCTTCACGCGCGGCACAGCCTTCAGCGCCGCGAGGTCGTGGAGCATCCCCCACGCGTATCCACTGAACGACAGCAGCACCTCGACCACGGCTCACCCTCCAAGGCATCCGAGGAGGAGTGATACCACGCGGCGTGGATCGGCGTCAGGCCGCCTGCGTGCCTAGCTCGCGGCTGTGCTCGTGGCCGATGGCGCGGATGAACGCCTCCACCATCTCCGGATCGAGCTGCGTGCCGGCGACGCGGCGGAGCTCCTCGGCGGCCTCGCCCCACGACAGGCCCTTGCGATACGGACGGTCGTGCACCATCGCGGAGAACGAGTCGGCGACGCTGACCATGCGTGCGAGGCGCGGGATGTCGAGGCCAGCGAGGCCGCGCGGGTAGCCGGATCCGTCCCAGCGCTCGTGATGGCACCCGACGATGTCGATGACCTCCTGCATGTCCAGCAGACCGCGCACGATCGCCTCGCCCATCGTGGGGTGCGCGCGCATGAGGTCCCACTCCTCGGGCGTGAGGCGGCCGGGCTTGCGCAGCACCCACGCGGGCGTGCCGATCTTGCCGACGTCGTGGAGCAGGCTGCCGAGCCAGAGCGCGTAGCGCTCGCTGTCCGGCAGCGCGAGCTCCTCCGAGACCAGCAGCGCGAACGCGGCGATCTGCTGCGAGTGCTCGCTGGTGTACGGGTCCTTCGCATCGATGATGTCGAGGAGCGCCCGGGCGACGCGCAGCTTCTCCGGGTCCTGCTCCAACAGCTGGCGCACGGTCGGCCGGTCGGTGTGCACGGTGCCCGTGCGGCGCATCGCGAAGCGCTGCTGCAGCAGCTGCGAGTCTGCCGCCGAGATGAGCGCGCGCACGGTGATGCCCGCCTGGGGGTACGTCGCGACGCCCCACGAGATGCGCGCTGGTAGGCGCTCGGCGGTGCCGTCGGCGCCGGTCGCGACCAGCGCGAGGCGGCGGATCGCGCGGCCCGCGCGTGTCATCGCCTCCTGTGCCGCGGCCTCATCGAGGCCCGGCATCAGCACCAGGAACTCGTCGCCACCGTAGCGACCGACGAGGTCAACGGGGCGGAGCGCCTCGCGCAGCGTGTGCGCGATCCGGCGTAGCGCCTCGTCGCCGACCAGGTGGCCGTGGACGTCGTTGAGCATCTTGAAGTTGTCGACGTCCACCATCGCCAGGCTGAGCGGCTGGCGTGCCTCGTCCGCGGCGGAGAGCATCGCCGGGACGATCTCCTGCAGGTGGCGGTGGTTGGGGAGGCCCGTGAGGTAGTCCGTCTGCGCCCGCTCGCGGAGCTGCTCGAAGAGCAGCGCGCTCTGGATCGCGAGGCCCGCCTGCGCCGAGATCAGCGTGAGCGTGTCGAGGTCGGCGATGCTGAACGGCGAGTCGTACACCTTCGGCGCGACCAGCAGGCAGCCCACGACCTCCTCGCGCGCCAGCACCGGCGAGATGATGTGGTCGAGGTACGGCAGGAACTCCGCGATGTCCGCCTCCATGAACGCGCGCTCGGACAGCAGCTGCGCGGTGGCGAAGGGCGTCAGCGCCTCGGAGCGCTCCGCGATCGCCCGCAGGACGGGGTTGTCGAGGCGGATCGACCACTCCGGGCGGATGCGCTGGAACGGCCCGGCCATCGCGACGGCACGCATCCGCTCGCCGTTCGGATCGGGGAGCATCACCGCGACGCAGCCGGATTCCGAGGCGCGCTGCGCCAGTTCTGCCAGCTCCCCGGCGATCGCGCGCACGTCGTGGAGTGCGACGGTGTGGCGGGTGAGCGTGACCAGCGCCTCGTCGCGGAACAGGTGCTCGCCGACCAGCAGCCGATCGGCGATTCGCTGCACGCGGCGCGAGATGAACGGCGCGGTGACGGCGACGATGGACATCACCGAGAGCGCGAACGCGACGCCGCCCACGCTGCTGAGCATCGGCCGCATCGGGGGGAACGCGAGTGCCATCAGCGCGACGGACAGGGCGATGCTGGGCATAAGCGAGATGCCGCGCACGACACTGCGCTGCACCAGCACATCGATGTTGAACAGGCGGTAGCGCGCCGCGGAGAACGCGAGCAGCGCACCCGCGAGGAAGTTCGCCGCGTGGTCGACCGGCCAAGCTCGGAGCACGCTGACCATGTTGGTCATCGCGCCCAGGAGGATGCATGTGGCCGCGACCACCGCGAACTTCAGACGGTTGCGCTCGAACGGGTCGCGCTGGGCTCGATAGCTCGCTGCGACGTAGAGCAGGCTGAGCGTGAACGGGATGAGCGAGGCGCCCGTCGCGAGCGCGATCACCCCGAACGCTGCGACCGGGGGCACGGCTTCCGTCGGGTTCACAACCATGGAGTCGAGCGCGCCGGTCAGCGTGATCGCGAGGACGACCACCCCGGCGGCGATGGCGACGCGCCGCGCCGATGCCGACCAGCGAGAGGGGTACAGCCCCTGGATCATGTACAGGAAGATCGCGCCCTGCCCGACGCCGTACGCCTCCATCGTCCGGATGAGGACGTGGCGTAGCGGGCCGTCGTCCGAGAGCCGCCAGAGGAACGAGGTGGCACTCCACGCCGCCATCAGCGACAGGTAGAGCACCACCGACCACACCGCACGCGAGGCGTGCCGGCGCACCAGCGCTACCAGGGCCACGTAGCACGCAGCCGAGAGCAGCGGGACGAGCGCCAGCAGCCCCTCGCTCATCGCAGACGCACCGGTTCCGGCGGCGCGCCGGCAGTCAGCTCAGCGATCGCGGCGTCGGTGGCGTTCATGTGCAGCGGCTTGAGGTGGCCGAGATCGGCACCTGCGAGGCGCTTCGCCTCGGTGTAGCGATCGAAGGAACCCTCGGGCAGGTAGGTGAGGCGGAGTGGCCGCAGGGCCGCCATCGTCTCCAGGTCGCCCCACGAGGGGTCGAGACGGCGCAGCGCCGTGTTCACGCGCTCGTACGCCTGCTCCGAGGTGACCGGCGAGCCCGGGCGCGGCTCGATGCGCAGGTGCAGCACCGGGGTGGAGTCGTGGACCTCCTTGCGTGCCGTCCACTCGACGTACGGGACGTCGGCCTCCTCCAGCGCGCGCCAGACGGTCTGCTCCGTCAGCTTCACGAAGCCGGCGAGGTCGACGGTGTCCGACCGACGGCCATACGAGATGGCCTGCGGCAGCTGCACGCCCACGGCGCGGTTCTCCGCCGCGACGATGCGCAGGATGTCGCCGGTGCGGTACCGCACCATCACGCCGTCCATGAAGTTCGTGACGACCATCTCGTAGTTCTTCCCGGGCTCCAGCTCGTCGAGCAGGGCCGTGCGCACCGGAGTCCGCGTGTCTTCCGGATTACTTACAGCTTCATCATCGGGAATGAACTCCAGGAAGTTGAGGGTTGGGACGAAGGTCAGACTGGTGCAGTCCCAGGCCTGGCAGGCGACCAGCAGCGCCTCCGTGCTGACGAACATCTCCAGGGGGTAGCGACCCCACGTCTCCTTGATGCGGCTGCGGAACAGGCTGGAGTCGCCGCCGCCCACGATGACGCCCATCGGCTCGAAGGCGTCCTTCGGCAGCATCCCGCGGCCCGCCGCCTTCGCACGCATCGCTGCCCGTCCCATGCGCATGAACGCCCGAGGGTTCTTGAGGCGGTCGAGGATCGAGCCGGGCGCCCGACGCTGCCCGAACGTCTCGCCGATGCCTGCCAGCACCGACGGCAGCCCACCGACGTAGTCGATGCCCTCCGTGACGGCGGTGCGGAACGCCATCGCCATTCGCTCCGTGAACTCCATGTCCGCCGACTCTGGCGACGGGAACAGCCGGATCGGCCACAGCGAAGACGAGGACTCCTCCACGCAGGTGCCGGAGGTGTAGGGGTTGGGCGCGGTCATGTTGAGCAGACGTGCGTTGGGCTTCAGGCGCACTTCGCCGCGCTCGCTCGCCGCGCTCAGGATGTAGAAGGAGACCGAGTGCCAGTTCATCTGGTCCATCTGGCGCGGGCCCAGCGGGATCCACTTGGGGTGGTTCGCGGTGCGACCGGAGGTGCGCGTCCACGTGAGCGGCCGGTGCTCCAGCGCGGCCTCGTTGCGCTGGCCCAGCATCTCCTCGTAGTCGGCGTAGCTGGTGAAGGGGACGCGCTCGCGGAACTCATCGATGCTGGTGATCGGGCGGTCGCCTGCGATGCGGCGGCCCAGCGCGCTCGACGGCAACGTCCGCAGGCGGTCGAGGAGCAGCGAGCGCTGCAGCTCCATCGTCTGTTCCATCGAGTAGTCCAGGTAGCCCAGCGTCCGATCCCACAGGGCTGCGGCACCGCGTTCGCGGTAGAGGGTGAGCGCGTCGTGCATATCGGGGCTCCTTCGGTCGGCACGTAACCTGAACCCGCCCGGGCGGGCGGCTGCGGGATTCTAGGGATGCGGCGTCAAGATCGTAAAGATTCCGTCAGGAACCGATGGTCACCGCGATGACCGCCGCCTCGCGTGCGCTAGAGCGCCGCGGGAGGGGCGAGGCGCTCCAGCAGCAGCGCGCAGCGCGCCGGCTCCGCGACGCACACCGACACCAGCAGCCCCCGGAGGCTGGTCGAGCCGAACGGCGTCGTATACGTGTCGTCGAGGTGTGCCTCGAGCGTGCGGGCAAGCGAGGCGACGCGACGGCGGTCCTGCTCCAACAGCGAGGTGAGCCCGGGGAGCGTCGGCGCGGCGTACATCACGGCGGCGATCGTCGCGGCGTGGCGGTCAAGGCGCGGCCCCTCCGTGCTCGTGGCACCCGCAGCCACCGCACCCAGCGTGTGCGCCGCCAGCTCCGTCATCGCGACCAGCGAGGCGACGTGCCAGCGCGCGCTGCGCTCGCCGGGCTCCGCGCGATCCGCGTGCTCCTCGCCCAGCAGCCGGAACGCGGTCGCCAGCCGGCGATGGATCTCGCCGCCCGCCTCCTCGACCTCGTCGAGGCTCAGTGCCAGCAGGGGGTTGTCCGGTTCGGGGATCGTGGCGGTCTCCTGCACGCTCGGCTGTATCCTCGGCAGATGGAGCGTATCGGGCCCGCGACACATCTGCTCGTGCTGGCGGCGCTGGTCGTGAACCTCTGGCTCGGCGGCGACCTGGTCGAGGGCTGGGCGGGGCACCTCGCCCGCGCAGCGTTCGAGGTCGCGCTGATCGGGGGCTACGTCGTGCTCGTCCTCGACTTCCGCGTGCGCGGGCGGCAGGACGGGCAGGACGACCGCGACCGCTAGCTGTCCGAGGTGTCCCTGGGCCGTGACGGCACGGGCCGCTTCGTCGCCTCTAACTCCGCATCCAGCGAGTCGGCCGCTCGGAGGGCGACGTGCTGCGCCGCCTGCACGCCCGCGTTGAAGTAGAACGGGGCGAGCTGCTCCGCCACGAAGTCGAAGAGCAGCAGCACCGCGAGCTCTCCCGGCTCCTCGCCGCGCTCGTCGCGCAGGTGCTCGCGGATGCGGTCGAGGGCGACCGCACGCTCCTCGCGGGGCAGGGGGACGGCGTCAGGCATCGGTGGGCTCCTCGTGCGACATAATAGCGGTGGCACCAGTGGAGCAGGGCACGAGTGCTGCCTTGACCCCTCGATCGGGGCCGACCTACGATCGGGCCCCGCCGACCGCCGGTTTGTGTCGTCCCGGGCGATTAGCTCAGCTGGTCAGAGCGTCCGGTTTACACCCGGAAGGTCAGAGGTTCGATCCCTCTATCGCCCACCACGCCCACGCCGGGGCATCGCCCCGATCTATCCACACGTGTTGATTCTCCTTCCCCGCCCCGCCTACACTCGCCCCGCGACGCACCGACGAGGAAGAGACGAGCGGGGGATTCTGTGCCCAGCCGCAGCACGCACGAATGGCTAGAGGGCGCCTACCAGAAGGCGCTGGAGCGTACGAAGGAGCGCCAGAAGCGCTTCGAGTCCTCGTCCGGCGCCGAGGTGGACCCGATCTACGGGCCCGAGGCGCTCGCCGACTGGAACTACCACGAGAAGCTCGGCTACCCCGCCGAGTACCCCTTCACGCGCGGCGTGCAGCCGACGATGTACCGCGGCCGCCTCTGGACGATGCGCCAGTACGCCGGCTTCGGCGACGCCGAGGAGTCCAACCGCCGCTACAAGTTCCTGCTGGAGCAGGGGCAGACCGGCCTCTCCGTCGCCTTCGACCTGCCGACGCAGATCGGCTACGACTCCGATGACGAGCAGGCGGAGGGCGAGGTCGGCAAGGTCGGCGTCGCGATCGCCTCGCTGGAGGACATGGAGACGCTGACCGAGGGGCTGCCCCTCGACAAGGTCACGACCTCGATGACCATCAACGCCACGGGCTCGATCCTGCTCGCGATGTACGTCGCAGCGGCGAAGAAGCAGGGAGCCGACCTGAGCAAGGTCGGCGGCACGATCCAGCACGACGTGCTGAAGGAGTATATCGCCCGCGGGACGTATATCTTCCCGCCGCGTCCCTCGCTCCGCCTCATCACCGACGTCTTCGCGTGGTGCAAGGACAACCTGCCGGACTGGAACACGATCTCCATCTCCGGCTACCACATGCGCGAGGCCGGGTGCACCGCCGCTCAGGAGCTCGCGTTCACCTTCGCCGACGCGATCCAGTACGTGGACGCCGCGATCGAGCAGGGCCTGACCATCGACGACATCGCCCCGCGCCTGTCGTTCTTCTGGGCGTGCCATTCGAACTTCCTCGAGGAGGTCGCGAAGTTCCGCGCCTCCCGTCGGATGTGGGCGCGCATCGTGAAGGAGCGCTACGGCTCCGACAATGCGCGCTCGCAGTCGCTGCGCTTCCACACGCAGACCGGCGGCGCGACGCTGACCGCGCAGCAGCCGATCAACAACGCCATCCGCACCGCCTACCAGGCGATGTCGGCCGTGCTCGGTGGCACGCAGTCGCTGCACACGAACTCGTTCGACGAGGCGCTGGCGCTGCCGACCGAGTCCTCGGTCGAGCTCGCGCTGCGCACGCAGCAGATCATCGGCTACGAGACCGGCGTCGCCGATGTCATCGACCCGCTCGCCGGCTCGTACTACATCGAGACGCTGACCGATCGCGTGGAGGCGGAGGCGCTCGCCTACCTCCAGCGCATCGAGGACATGGGCGGCGCGCTGACCTGCATCGAGCAGGGCTTCCAGCAGCGCGAGATCCAGGAGAGCGCCTTCCGCCTGCAGCGCATGGCGGAGACGAAGGAGCGGATCGTCGTCGGTGTGAACCAGTTCCAGACGGAGGCGCTCGAGGTGCCCCCGATCCTGCGCGTCGACCCGGCGATCGGCCAGCGGCAGATCGCGCGTCTGAAGGCGCTGCGCGCTCGCCGCGACCAGGTGGCCGTCGACGCCGCGCTCGAGGCGATCCGCGCCGCTGCGCGCGGCACCGAGAACATGGTCCCGCTGCTCATCGCGGCCGTGGAGGCCTACGCAACGATCGGCGAGATCTGTAACGTGCTCCGCCAGGAGTGGGGCGAGTACCAGGAAGTGCTGACGATCTGACCCGCCCGGCCTCGCGTTGCGAGGTCGCGCATCAACGAGGGGCTACGCAACTGTGATCGACCGCCTGCACCACGTCGCCATCGTCACCGGCAGCGCCGATGACGCGCTCGGCTTCTATCGCGACAAGCTCGGCCTGCACGTCACCGAGGATCGGGTGATGGACGCACAGGGCGTGCGAGGCGTGCTCCTCGCGTATGGCGAGAGCGAGGTCGAGATCCTCGAGCCCGTCGTGCCCGACACCGGTGTCGACCGCTTCTACAAGAGCCGCGGCTCGACGCTGCACCACTTCTGCTTCAGCACGCCGGACATCCGCGCGGAGCTCGCGCGCATCAAGGCGCTCGGCGACGTCGAGTTGATCGACCAGGAGCCGCGTGAGGGCCTGGCGGGTGAGATCGCGTTCCTGCACCCGCGCTCGATGCACGGCGTGCTGATCGAGCTTGCCCAGACGCGCCCGGACGCGCACCACTCGGACGAGAAGGGCATCGACCACGTCGTCTGCCGCGTCTCGAACCTGGAGGCGGTCGCGAAGGACTGGGATCGCATCCTGGGCCTGAAGCTCGTGAACGTCATCGAGACGCCGACCTCGAAGATCGGCCAGGTGCAGTGCGGCCAGGTGATGGTCGAGCTCATCGAGCCGCTGCCCGGCTCGCCGATGGCGGAGCAACTGGCGAACGAGGGTGAGCGCGCGCTGCCGATGGTCGCGCTCGACGTCCCCGACATCGCCTCGAAGGTCGCCGCCCTGCGCGCTGCGGGCATCACGCTCGACGACGCGACGCCCGGCGTCCTGCCGAATAGCGTTCGTACCAGCGTCTCTGCCGACCAGTCGTTCGGCATGAGCGTCCAACTGATCTCGTTCTCTCGCTGAGGAGGGTGCCATGACCACCGAGCAGCGGACGCTCCGCGTCCTCATCGCCAAGCCCGGCCTCGACGGCCACGACCGCGGCGCGAAGGTTGTCGCGCGCGCGCTGCGTGACGCCGGTATGGAGGTCATCTACACCGGCATCCGCCAGACGCCGCAGATGATCGCAGAGGCCGCGCTGCAGGAGGACGTCGACGTCGTCGGCCTCTCGATCCTCTCCGGCGCGCACCTCGAGATCTTCCCGCGCGTCACTGCCGAGCTGAAGGCGCGCGGCATCGACGACGTGCTGTTGTTCTGTGGCGGCATCATCCCGGAGGCGGACATCCCCGCCATCAAGGAGATGGGCTTCCAGGCCGTCTTCGGCCCCGGCACCGACACCAACGAGATCATCGCGTTCCTGCGCGAGCACGCCCCCGAGCGCGACTAGTGCTGTCCGAGCTCGCTGCCGGCATCGTCGCCGGCGACCGTCGGGCGCTGGCGCGCGCCATTTCGCACGTGGAGGCCGACACCGCGAAGGGCCGCGAGCTGCTCGCGGACCTGTACCCGCGCACCGGCCGCGCGCAGACGATCGGCATCACCGGCTCCGCCGGCGCCGGCAAGTCGACGCTGGTCGCCGCCCTCGCGCGCGAGGAGCGCAAGCGCGGCCGCACCGTCGGCATCATCGCCGTCGACCCGTCCTCGCCGTTCTCGCACGGCGCGATCCTCGGTGACCGCATTCGCATGCAGGACCTCACCGCCGATGGCGGCGTGTTCATGCGATCGATGGCGTCACGCGGCAACCTCGGCGGCCTCGCGGAGATGGCGTCCGGCGTCGTCGACGTGATGGACGCGGCGGGCTTCGACGTGGTGATCGTGGAGACCGTCGGCGCCGGGCAGGATGAGGTGGAGGTCGCGACCGCCACCCAGAGCACCGTGCTGGTCGCCAACCCCGGTGGCGGCGACGAGGTGCAGTCGATGAAGGCCGGTCTCATGGAGATCGCGCAGATCATGGTCGTGAACAAGGCCGACCTCGCGGGCGCCGACACCGCCGTCATGCAGCTGCGAGGCCTCCTCGCGATCGCCGAGCACCGCGCGTGGATCCCGCCGTTCCTCAAGGCGATCGCACGTACCGGTGACGGCGTGCCCGAACTGGTCGACGCGATCGACCAGCACCAGGAGCACGTGCGCACCTCCGAGCATGCGGAGGCGGAGCGCCGCGGGCTCGCCGAGGCGCAGATCCTCTCGCTCGTCCGCGCCGCGCTCTACCGGGAGGCACTCGCTGCCGCGCGTGCCGACGGCGCCATCGACGCGCTGGTGTCCGAGGTGGCGGCACGCCGCCGCGACCCGCGCTCGGCTGCCACAAGCCTCGTGGACGCCGTACGCGACCGCTGGGCGGTGCGCTGACTCCGTGACGCGCCTGCGCGCGTTCGCCCTGCTCACGGCGCTCACACTGGCCTGTAGCGACGCTGCGCCGCCGGCGAGCACGCCCAGCCCCTTGCCGTCTCCGAGTCCGACTGCGGCGGCGAGCGCCGTCGCGACGCCCGTGCCTGCGAGCGCGATACCTGCGGCCGTCGCCACGTCGACCGCTGCGTCGCCACCCGTGTCACGCCTCGACCCACCGATCGAGGTCGAGCGCGGCAATCTCGACCGCCGCGAACTCGCGCTGACCTTCGACTGCGGCGGCCATGCGAGCGGAACCGCTGAGATCCTCGCGGCCCTGCGAGAGGCCGACGTGCACGTCACGTTCTTCCTGATCGGCGACTGGGTGCGTGCCTACCCCGACCTCGCGCGAGACATCGCCGCGCGGCACGAGATCGCGAACCACAGCGACCACCACCCGGACTACGTGGAACTCACCGCCGCGCAGATCGCCGCTGACCTCGACGGCGCCGACCGTACGTTCCGTGAGGTGCTGGGCCGCAGCGCCCGGCCAATGTGGCGCGCGCCCTCGGGCTCCCGTGACGCGCGCGTGCTGGAGGCCGCCGCGCACGCCGGCTGGTCGCAGCACGTCTTCTGGACGATGGGGCGCGACGCGCAGGGCGGCCTCGTCACCGGCGACTCCGGCGACTGGCGCGACTTCACGCCTCGCCAGGTCGCAGACAACATGCTGCGCGCCGCAGCGCTGGGGAACGGCGTCATCACCGTGAGCCACTGCGACAGCGCACAGACGCGCGAGTCGCTGCCTGAGGTGCTACGCGAGCTGTATCGGCGCGGCGTGCGCGTGACCACCGTCTCCGATGTGCTGCGCTAACGACGCACCGAGGTAGGATCGCCGCGTGACACCACCTGTACAGCGCCTGCGCATCCGCTACCGCCTCACCCGCGAGGCCGCCGATGTGCGCCCCGGCGACCTCGGCAAACTCTGGGCAGGCGCGTTTGCAGCGGCGGGCATCACGCTCGCTCGGCCGGAGGGGGCGAAGCGAGCACGCATCGAGCTGGGCCCCGCGCTGCCTCAGGGCGCGACGGGGGAGCGTGAACCGCTGGACGCCTGGATCGAGGGCCGCGTGGAGCCGTGCGAGGTGCCGCAACGCCTCTCGGCCCACCTCCCCGCGGGCATCGCGCCGGTCGAGGT
>JBAYUZ010000017.1:0-30752 GCA_041674885.1 Dehalococcoidia bacterium | reverse complement strand
TAGATGCGCTCGATGTAGTGCTCGTCCATGAGCAGGTGCGTCAGGTAGCCCGCCATGAACGCGCGCGTCGGCTCATCGAGGCCACCCGGCAGCGCGAGGCGCGGGTGCGCCGCGAGCATCCTCGACACCGAGTCCTGCCGCTCCAGCTCGTCGAGCGTGAAGAAGTGCGTGTGCTCCCGCTCGCCGCGCGTGATGATCCGCACGTCGGGCGCGGTCGCACCGAGGTAGTACGAGCCGCGGTCGGCATCGATGTCGCGGTGCGCCAGCCGGTCGGCCAGCAGCCGCGCCTTCGCCAGGTGCGACCCGAGCGACGGCATCTACGCCTCCACCAGCTCGCCCGCGCGCTGTAGCCGCGCGACCAGGTCGTCGCGCAGTTCGCCGCGCGCCCCCTCCGGTCGCACCGCATTGCCGATCGCGCAGTTCGTCGACTCCATGATGATGTCGATCATGTGCAGCTGGTTCGCGCGCAGCGTCGTGCCCGTCTCGGATCCCTCGATGAGGATCTCCGCGTCGTCGGGCACGAAGCCCTCCGATGCACCGCTGATCGGGATCACCTGGTAGCGCCCCAACCTCCGCTCGCGCGCGTAGTGATCGGCGAGCGCGGCGTACTCCGAGGCGACGCGGATCGGCCGGCGCGGGTCGTCACGACGCCAGTACGCGATCGCCTCCTCGATGTTCGCCGCGGGGAGCGCATCCGGCACGACCGCGCCGAGCGAGTAGCGGCTGCGACGCAGGTCGGCCAGCTCCACCACCGGCGACGACGGGAACGCCGCGAGGTGCGCGGCGAGCCAGTCACGCCCCGTGAGCGCGAGGTCGAACTGCCCCCGCGCCACGGCGGCGGGCATGTCCTGCGGGCGCAGCACCTTCACCGTGAGCCCGGGGATCGAGGCGGTGGGTCGGCGCACGTGCCGATCCGCCTCGTACCCGTCGAGGACGATGCCAGCATCGGCGAGCGCGGTGACGGTGTGACGCTGGGCGTGCCCGTCCGGCACCGCCAGCCGCAGCGTGTCGCGGTGCACCGGCGCCTCCACGCGCACCCCGCGCGGCACGTCGAGCGGGCGCGGCTCCTCGGCGCCGCCATCGAGCAGGCCGATGGGCAGCGAGAGCAGCGGCTCGAGCGCGGCGCGCAGGTCGCGCTCCGCCAGTGCGCGGCGGTTGCCGATCAGCATCGCGGAGCCGGTGTGCACCGTCGCGACGGTCGCCAGCCCCTCGGCGGCGAGCGCCGAGACATCCTCCGGCAGGATCGCGAGGTCAGCGTCGTCGGGCGGCCAGAAGCCGGCCTGCCCCCACACCTCGATCAGGCGGTACGCGGGGATGCGCAGGCGGTTCAGGTAGCGGGCGGCGAGCTGCGGGTACTCGGTCGCGACCCGCACGACGCCGCTCGCCGCGAGCCGTGCGATGTCGGTGCCCGGCACGCCGACCGCGACGATGCGCTCGACACCGAGGTCGAGCGACCGCAGCGGAACGATCGAGTCGTGCTCGTAGCGCGTCAGCAGCTCGTCCACCCACGCGCGGCGCGTGATGCCCAGGTCGTACTGGCCGAGCGCGACCTGGATCGGAATGTCCCGCTCGGAGAAGACGCGCACCAGCACCTCGGGCCGCCCGGTGACCGCGAAGCGGTACGCGCGCGATCCCTCGGCGTAGCCTTCCGCGACGAAGCCCGCCGCGATCAGCCGCTCCGCGAGGCCGGCACGGAGGTCGCCGCGCGGCAGCGCGACGCGCACCTGTGGCTGCGGCGCTGGCGAGGTCATCGCGCACCCTCGGCAGCCGAGGACGCTGCAGCGAGGTTGGCAAGGCGCAGCACATCCGCGCCAAACCCCGAAGCCGGCACCGGCTTCCCGCCGATCGCCTCGCCCAGCCCGTCGTAGCGGCCACCGCTGATGCACTCGGCGCCGCCAGACCGCACGCGGAACGTGAGGCCTGTGTAGTACTCGAAGTTGCGCGCCGTGCCGGGCACGACGCGGTACGCGACGCCCGCCGCATCGAGCACGCGCGCGGCGGCGGCGAGCTGGTCGATGCCCTCGGCGCAGCCCGGCGCGATCGGCAGGAGCGCTGCCTTCAGGTTCTCGAAGTAGCCCGCCCCCACGCCGTCGACCGCCGACAGCAGCCGCAGCGCCGAGGCGACCTCGGCGGTCACCCCCGGCAGCGACGCGAGGTCGCCGCCCGCGAGCAGCGCGTCGTATGCCTCCCCCTGCGCGGCGGCGTCGAGCCTCGCGGCGCCGAGCACGGCGCGGACGAGGCCCGCGTGCGACAGGTCGAACGCGAGGTCGCGCAGCCCCAGCGCCTCCAGCAGCTCGCGCGCCAGCATCAGCAGCTCGCCGTCCGCCTCCGGCGCAGCGAGGCCGAACAGCTCCACGCCCACCTGCCACTGCTCACGCTCCCCGTCGCCGGGGACGAAGCGGTACACCGGCTGCACGTAGCAGAGGCGCGCGGGCTCGGCGGTCTGCCAGCGCTGCTCGTACCAGCGCGCGGCGGGCACGGTGCCGTCCGGCCGCAGCACCACGCGCTCCCCGCTCCACCCGTCCCAGTCGAGGAACGAGTAGACACGGTCGAGGAGTTGCGGCGACAACGCCCCGGTGGCCGTGAACAGGTGCAACGGCTCGATCGAGGGGGTGCGGATCTCCTGGTAGCCTCGGCCACCCGTGACGTCAAGAAAGCTGCGCTCCACGGCGCGGAAGCGACGCATCGCCTCCGGCCCCAGGTCGCGCATGCCGCGGCTGCGCAGCCCGTCGTCAGTCATGGTCTCGTCCTCGTCCTGCTGGGCCATTGTAGGCCTCGACCCGGTTCCGCCCCGGCCGCGGCCCCGAGGCACGCCCGCACGCCTCGGCGGGCACAAAAAAACCGCGGGGCCAGCGCCGCCGCGGTCTGCCGGTGATCCCACCAGCCCCGAGGGCTAGCAGCTCCGACGTCCCCGCGACGGCAGCAGATGCCGCACGTGCGCATGCACGTGGTGGCTGACGGTCGCGACGGACTCGATACGATTCATTGCGTCGAGCCTAGGAGCGTGGCGCAGCAGGGTCAAGATCACCGTCACCCGGCGGCGACATCGTGACCTCGCCCGCGCCGAAGGAGACGAGCTGGCCATCGTCGAGACGGAGCGTGAGCTCGCCACGCGCGGTCACATCGACCGCCTCGCCGTCGTAGGTCGCGCCGTCCAGGGCATGCAGGCGCACCCGCTGCCCCAGCGTCACCAGGTGCCGGCGCCACTGCTCCACGACGACCGCCGGCGAGCGCTGCAGCTGCTGCGTGTGCCGCTCCAGCGCCGCCGCGAGCGACGCGAGCAGCGCCTCGCGGGTCGGTGGCACGCCGCCCGCATCCTCGATGCTCGTCGCGCGCGCGGCGACCTCTTCCGGCAGCGCGGTGTGGCGGAGGTTGATGCCGATGCCCAGGAAGATGTCGGTGCGCTCACCCACCGCCGACTCCGCGAGGATGCCGGCAAGCTTCCGCCCCTGGTGCAGCACGTCGTTGGGCCACTTCACGTCGACCGTGAGCAGCGCCGTCTCCCGCACCGCGTCACTCACCGCCAGCGCGCCCGCAAGGCTGAACAGCGGCGCCAGCGCCGGGTCGCGCGCGACCAGGTGGAACGTCACCCACAGCCCGGAGTCCGCGGAGACCCACTCCCGCCCCAGCCGACCTCGACCGCCGGTCTGGACGCCGGCGACGTACGCGGTGCCGGGCGGGTTCCCGCTCGCGGCGCCGCGGCGCGCGTCATCCATCGTCGAGCCGGTCTCGTCGAGGTACTCGACGTGGACGCCGATGGCGTCGGAGGTGCGATACCGATGGTAGAGGTCGAAGTCGAACGCCACGGGGGAACCTCGTTGTGACGGGGACAGGGCTGCCGTGGCGCGATCGGCCCGGGAAGGTTCGCGCAGGCGCAGCGGACGCGCAAGCCGCTGGCATACACACCTTCTGGCGTTCTTGGGACAAAAAGAGGGAGCCTCGGCGTCTGCCGAGGCTCCCGTCACGTCTACGCGTCTCCGGGCTCAGCCCGTGCGCACCTCCGAAAGGATGCTCAGGACCAAGCCCTCAACCGTATGACTACCGTCGGACACAGGCATCACCTCCCTTCTTGGAATCCAAGATAGAGAGGCCGATCAAGATCGTCAATCCACTCACTTGCATGAGCAGTTCTACGTGATTTACCCCGTGACGGACCGCACCGCCGCCGCCACAGCGCCGACGATGTGGTCGACCTCGGCGGCGTTGATGACCAGCGGCGGGGCCAGCACGATCTGGTCGCCGACGAAGCGCGTGATCACCTGCCCCTGCTCGCGCATGTGCACCGCGACCTTACGTCCCATCAGCTCGCTCGCCTCGTACCCGCGGCTCGTCTCGGCATCGGCGACGACCGAGAGGCCGGCGATGAGGCCGCAGTTGCGGATGTTCGTGACGTGGGCGTGACCGCCCAGTTCGCGCCGCAGCCCGTCGCCGAGGCGCGCGCCCATCGCGGCCGCGTTCTCGACCAGGTGCTCCTCCTCCATGATCCGGAGGTTGCGGAGGCCGACCGCAGCGGCCGTCGGGTGCGCGCTGTTTGTGTACGCGTGCATGAACCGTGCGTCGCTCGGCAGGCTCTGCAGCGCCGTCATGATCGGCTCGCTCACGATGAACGCACCCATCGGCACGTAGCCCGAGGTGATCGCCTTCGCGATGCTCAGGATGTCCGGCTGCACGCCCCAGTGCTCCAGCGCGAACCACTTCCCGGTGCGCCCGAAGCCCGTGATCACCTCGTCGGCGATGAAGAGCACGTCGTAGCGGTCGCAGATCTCGCGGACGCGCTGGAAGTAGCCGTCGGCGGGCGTCCACACGCCGCCGGCGCCCTTCACCGGCTCAGCGATGATCGCCGCGACGTTGTCCGCGCCCTCGCGCAGGATCGCGGCCTCGAACCAGTGCGCGCACTCGCCATCGGTGTTCGGCGTGCAGTCGCATTCGAGCGCGTCCGGCTTCGCGGTGTGCACGACCTCATCCGGCATGAACGGGCCGAAGTACTTCCAGAACGCAGGCAGGCCGGTCATCGCCGTCGTCGTCAGCGTGCCGCCGTGGTACGAACGCTCCCGCGCGATGATCTTGGTCTTCGAGGGCTTGCCGCGCAGGTTCCAGTAGAAGCGTGCCGCCTTGAACGCGCCCTCATTCGACTCGGACCCCGAGTTCGTGAAGAAGACGCCGGTGAGGTTGTCGTACGTGAGGTCGGCGACCTTCGCCGCGAGTTGGATCGCGGGGACGTTCGAGAAGCCGGTGTACGAGTTGGAGAACGCGAGCTTCCGCATCTGCTCGGCGGCCGCGTCCGCGAGCTCACCGCGACCGTGACCGACCGCGACGTTCCACAGCGACGCGAGGCCGTCGATGTAGCGGTTGCCGCGCACGTCGGTCAGCCAGACACCCTCGCCGTGGTCGAAGATGACGGGCGACTCGTGCTCCGGCGCGTAGTACTGCGGGTGGATGAGGTGTGCGAGGTCATCGCGTACCAGGCTCGCAATCGTCGCCTCGTCGAGTGTCGTCACGCCAACCCCCAGTCAGTCCCGAACGTCGTCTGTGCTCACGGAACCCCGCGACAATCTACTCGCTCTGACCAGCCTCGGGGGCTCCGAAGCGTGCTGCGATCGCGGCACGAGCGGCCGCGCGGTCGTCCCACGGCTCGGCGTGGTCGGCCCACTCGATGGTGGACTCGTGGCCCTTCCCTGCGATGAGCACGAGGTCGCCCGGCGCAGCGATCGCGATCGCGCGCTCGATCGCCGCCTTGCGCCCCGGCACGCGCTCGAAGGTCTCGCCCTCCACGGCGCGCGCGGCGATCATCGCCTCCGCGATCTCCGCGATGATCGCCTCGGGGGGCTCGGATCGTGGGTCCTCGTCCGTGAGCACGGTGTAGTCCGCGTACTTCGCCGCGACGGCACCGAGGCCGCTGCGACGGTCGCGCGCACGCTCGCCGGCGCAGCCGAAGACGACGATCAGCCGCCCCTCCACGACCTCGCGCAGCATCGTGAGCACCTGCGCGAGCGCCTCCGGCGTGTGCGCGTAGTCGACGATGACCGAGAACGGCGCGCCCGCGATCGCCTCCATGCGGCCCGGCACGCCCTTGCACGCCGCGACGCCGGACGCCGCACCGTAGGGGCTGAGGCCGAGCACCGAGACCGCTGTGATCGCCGCAGCGGCATTCGCGACGTTGAAGCGGCCCGGCAGGCGGATGCTCGCCTCGACCGGCTCGTCCTCGGGGTCGGCGCTCTCGAGCACGAACGTGGCACCGTCCGGCCAGAGCATCACGTCCGAGGCGCGCACGTCGGCGTCCGAGTTCTCGAGCGCGTACGTCACATGCTCGGCGCGCGTTGCGGCGGCGAAGTGGCGCCAGTTGCGGTCGTCGGCGTTCAGCACGGCGTGACGACGCACCTGCTTCGTCGTCGGCGCATCGAGCATCGCGAACAGCCGCGCCTTCGCGGCGCGGTACGCCTGCATCGTCCCGTGGAAGTCGAGGTGATCCTCGCTGAGGTTCGTGAAGACCGCGACATCGAACTCGCAGTCGTCGAGCCGGTGCAGCTCCAGGCCGTGCGAGGTCGCCTCGATCACCGCGTGCGTGCAGCCCGCCTCGACCATCTCGGCGAGCAGCGCCTGCACGACCGGCGCCTCCTGCGTCGTCAGGCGCGTCGGGTTCGGAATCACGCGGTCGCCCACGCGGCACTCGATGGTCGTGAGCAGTCCGGCCTTCACACCGCACCCCTGCAGCGCCGCGAGCGTGAGGAACGAGGTCGTCGACTTGCCGTCGGTGCCGGTGACGCCGATCACGGTCAGACGACGCGCCGGGTAGCCCTCGTGCGCCGCGGCGATCGAGGAGAGTACGCGGCGCGCGTCCGCGACGCGCACGACCGGCACGCCCAGCGCCTCCAGCCCCTCGCCCATGCCGCGCTGTGCGACCAGCACCACCGCGCCTGCTTCGACGGCAGCAGCGGCGAAGCGATGGCCGTCCGCGCGCTCGCCCGGCACGCAGACGAACAGGTCGCCCGGCTGCACTGCCCGCGAGTCGAACTGCACGGCGCGAATCGCGGGCAGCTCGGTCGCAGGCCCCGCCTCGGCGGGCAGGCCGAGGCGCCAGTCGCCACGAGGCGCGAGAGCGGTCGAAGTGGAGTCACCTGTCATGGCGGCATGGTAACGCGCACGTCGGCAACGGTACGTCGTAGAATCTCTATCACGTAAAGGGGAGGGATACACCGATGGCTCTGGTACTGACCGACGAGATGAAGGAAGCAATCAACGGAGCACTGGCGGCGCGCGTACCGCTGCTGGTCGCCGCCAACGACGCGCAGGGACAGCCGTACGTCTCGCTGCGCGGCTCGGCGCAGGTGCACAGCGACGACCAGGTCGCGATGTGGATCCGCAACGTCGACGGCACGACCGCCAACGGCATCAAGGCCAACAACAAGGTGTCGCTGTTCTACCGCAACCCGGAGACGCGACTGTCCTTCCAGATGCAGGGCCGCGCCCAGCTGGTGACCGACAAGGCGCTGGAGGAGGCGATCTGGAACGCCACCCCCGAGGCCGAGCGCAACGCCGACGCCGAGCGCAAGGGCGGCGCGATGCTGGTCGACCTGGACCGCGTCATCCAGCGCAACCAGGTCGTGCTCTCGCGCGACTAGTCCGAACGACCTCGGATGCAACGAAGCGGCGGCCTACGGGCCGCCGCTTCGCGTTCAACCAGCGATCGAGGTTGCGACCGACCTCGGCAGTTTCACGCACCGTTTCACGTGAAACATCTGTTCTCATACATCGAGCAGGTCAAAGTGCCAGGGGGCCTGTAAGCCGAATTCTGTACCACCGCGAACGGTGGCGACGGCCATCCATCTAGGACGACGGTTACCCGCCGCCTCCAGCGATCTACCCGGGAGCGGGGCCGGACACCCCTGGCGCTCCCCTATTTGACCTTGCTTCGGGTGGGGTTTGCCCGGCCGCCCTGTTACCAGGAACGCCGGTGCGCTCTTACCGCACCATTTCACCCTTACCTCGACTCCGAGAAGTCGAGGCGGTTTGTTTCTGTTGCACTGTCCGTCGGCTCACGCCGCCCGGCCGTTAGCCGGCACCCTGTCCGGAGAAGTTCGGACTTTCCTCCCGTGGCGCGCCCTTGCGAGCGTCCACCGGCGGCCGTCCGGCCCCCTGGCAACCTCAGTGTACGCGGCGCAGCATCGAGGCGCCCCGCCCGCCGCCTCGCGAGGTTCGTGCTACGGGGCGCGGTACTCGCGGACGGCCTTCACGCGCTGCCACACCCAGCCGGTGAAGCCGAGCGAGGCGACGCCACCGATGAGCAGCGTGCCCATCGCGCCGAGCGGCGTGGCGGAGAGCATGCCGACCCACAGCGTGCCGAGGTTGTTCGCGGTCTGCGCGGAGAGCGTCTGCACGCTCAGCGCGCGACCTCGCATCTCGTCCGGCGTCGAGAGCTGCACGGTCGCCTGCCGCACCGTCACGGTGATCGCGTCCATGCCGCCGAGGCACGCGAGCAGCACGAGGCCCGCAGGCAGCCAGTGGATCGTCGCGAACGGGAACAGCAGCAGCGCGTAGATGAAGTGCGCGACCAGCACCAGCATCCCCGTGCGCTTTACGCCTCGCAGCCACAGCACCGCGAAGGATCCGAGGATCGCGCCGATCGAGTTCGCGGCCGTCAGCAGGCCGACCGTCACGGCGCCGCCGTCGAACAGTTGGTCGGCGAACACCGGGTACATCTGCCGGTAGAAGGAGACGACCGTGACGCCTGTATCCATGAGGTACAGCGCGGGCAGCAGCGGGTGCACGCGCACGTAGACCAGCCCCTCCCACGTGCGCTTCAGCAGCGAGTCGCCCGAGGACGCGGACGGCGCGGGCATCGATGGGACGTTGAGCAGCATCGGCAGCACGACGGCGGGGACGGCGACCAGCGTGCAGAGGATGAAGGCGGCGTTGAGGTCGGCGAACTTCGCGAGCGCCGCAAAGCCGAGCGGCGCGACGACCGTCGCGATCTGCTGCGAGGCGAACGAGGTGGTGACGGCGTCGACCATCTCCTCGGGCGGCACGGTCGCGCTGATCAGCGCGGAGCGCGCGGGGTTGCCGAAGACGCTGCTCACGGAGAGCACGGCGGTCGCGATGTAGACGTGCCACGGTTGCAGCAGATCGGTGATCGCGAGCCCGGTCATCGCCGCGATGAACAGCAGTGTGATCGCCTGCGTGCCCGCCGTCAGCAGCCGCCGGTCGAGGCGATCCGCGAGCGTGCCGCCGAAGAGCAGCGCGGGGATCTGCACCACGAGCTGGATCAGGCCCAGGATGCCGAGCTGCGCCGCCGACCCGGTCCTGTCGTACAGCCAGACGCCGGTGACGACCAGCCGCAGCTCGCTGGTGATGATTGCGGCAACGGTGCCGGCCCAGAGGATGCGGTACTGCGGTCGGGCGAGCGATGACCAGGTGCCTTTGCGGCGGGTGGCGGTGGGGGGCTGAGTCATCGCGGCATCATACGGGTCGTGATGACGGCGTGCCTCGCACGCGGCGACCTCCGGCACTTGTCGTGCGGCCTCGGTCGTGCCGCAATGGAGGGGCACGAAGGAGGCAAGCGATGGACGGTCTGCTGCGACCCACGGCGGATGAGGCGTTCGGTGCGTACGAGGCGCTGGTGGCAGCGAATCGCGAGCAGGTCGAGCGCCTGCGCGAGCTGCAGCCGCCGAGCAACGGCGACTTCTGGGCGGACCGCGCGCCTCGCTTCCGGCCCGGTGAGATGGACGCTCCGGAGGCCGAGGCGCTGATCGCGCTCGCACGGCCGGACGACGCGTGGCTGGACATCGGCGCGGGTGGCGGGCGCTTCGCACTGCCGCTGGCGAAGGCGGCACGGCGCGTGATCGCGGTGGAGCCGTCGGAGGCGATGCGCGCCGTGATGGCGGAGTCGGCAACCTCGGCAGGGGTCACGAACGTCGAGGCGATCGAGCTGCGCTGGCCGCCCCCACCCTCGCGCGCGCCAGAGCCGGTCGACGGCACGCTGGCCGCGAACGTGCTGTACGACGCGCATGACCTCCGCGAGTTCCTGGAGGCGATGGAGGCGGCGACGCGGCGAGTGTGCGCGGTCATCCTCTCCGACCGCGCGCCGAGCACGCCCGACGCGGCGATCTGGGAGGGGCTGTACGGCGAGCCGCTGCACGCGCTCCCCGGCCTGCGCGAGTTCCTCGCGGTGCTGGGGGCGTGGGGCCGGCGCTTCGACGTGCGGACGTACCCGGTCGCGCCCTCGGCGCCGATGGAGCTCGATCGTGCCGTCGAGGATTCACGGTGGCGCTACTGGATCGCGCGCGGCGGCGAGCAGGAGACGCGCCTCGGCGAACTGCTGCGCGAGCGGTATGCACTGCCCTCGGGGCTGCTGCAGCTGCCGCCACGACGGAACTACTCGGCGGTCGTGTGGTGGGAGCCGCCTCGGTAGCAACGCCCGCCCTCGGCGCTACGCCTGGCGGAGCTCGATGCGGGTGATGCGCTTCGCCCAGCGCCCCGGCCTGCGGTCGAACGGGACGATGAGGCGCGACCCATCCTCGATCGGCAAGCCGTCCTGCGTCGTCGCGAGGATCACATCGCCGTTCTGAAAGCGCGGCTCGATCTCGCCGCCGGCGATCACGGCGACACGGCCATCGGCGCTGCTCGCCACGATCACCTTGCCGAGGAAGTCCTCGTGCTGGTCGGGGTCGAGGCGGATGCCGGCGTGCTCCAGCAGCGCGTACAGGCGCACACCACCGTACCGACGCGGCGCGATCACCTCGCCGTGGTGGCCCGCCGCCTCCACCGTCGTGACCTCGATGTACGCCTCGGCGGGGAGTGCGGCGAGGTCGACGGGGCCGGTGCGATCGAGCACGCCCGCGAGCTCGAGGCCCGTCGCGGGAGCGGAGGCTGGCGCGACCGTCTGCGCCTCGACGCTCACGACGCCGCCGATGGAGCGGCCCGCAAGCCAGTCGCCGGTCAGCACGAGGCGCACGCCGTTGCGGATCGGCTCGCCGTCCTGCTCGGAGGCGAGGATCGACTGCTTGTCGGTGGTGCTCGGCCAGACCTCGGCGAGGGCGACCGCGGAGCGGGCGCCGTCCTCGGCCGTCACGAGCAGGTAGGAGTCCGCGAGGCGACCCTCCGGCTTCGCGGGGACGAGCCCGGTGGCGACGACGTAGTCGTGGAGCGTTGGGCCCCGGAAGGTGCGGTCGGCGCTCGACTTCGGGTTGCGCATGGTGGCCGTGAACTCGGTCGCGGGCAGCCCGCGCATGGCATCGAGGATCGCCGCGCTGCGCTCGTCCATGTGGTGTGCCCCCTCGCTCGTTCCCGATCGCGGTCGCAGCGCCTCAGCGCGCGAACTCAACGCGCACATCATCGTCGGTGACGACCACGCGCGTCACCAGCGCGCGAAGCTGACGCCGACGGTCCTCGAAGGGCAGCGCGTCCCACGCGGCCGCGAGGTCGATCGCGGTGAGCGCCGCCATCTGGCCGCCGCGCGCAGCGAACGCCTCGGCCTCTTCGGCCTGGAGGTCTTCGAGCGCGACCGGGGCCGCGAGCTGGCGGAACTGATCGGCGGTCCACTGGCCGCGCATCCGCCGCTCGATCATCGCGTCCAACTCGCGGCGCAGCGTTTCGCGGTGGGCGCTCGGCTCCGGCGTCGTGTCGGGCGGCGGCAGCGGCACCGCGAGGTCGGGCGCGGCGGCGAGGGCGGCGCGAACCTCGGACTCCAGCGCCTCGGCGCGGCGCGCACGGAGCGAGCAGCGGCCCTGGTTCGTGCGCGACTGGCATTGATACGAGGTCAGCACCTCGGGCTCTGCCCCCGCCTCGGTGCGGGCGCGGCTGCGGCGGCGCGTGCCAACGAGTGTGTTGCCGCAGACGCCGCACACGGCGAGACCCGCCAGCAGGTACGCCGCGCGCGGCTGCCGCTCGAACGAGGTGCGGCGCGCCTCCAGCAGCCGCTGCACCTCGGTGAAGCGCTCCGGTGTGACGAGTCGCTCGTGGTCGGAGGGCACGACCACGCCCAAGCGGCGGTAGGTGCCGACGTAAGCGGGGTTCCGGAGCACCTCGCGGACGCTGACCATGCTCCACGCACCGCCGCGGCGCGTCGTGATGGCGGCCTCGTTCAGGCGGCGGGCGATGACGCGCACGCCCTCGCCGAGGTCGAGGTAGCGGTGGAAGATCTGGCGCACCACGTCGGCCTCGGCGGGGTCGACGCGGAGGCGGCGGGCGACGACGCGGTAGCCGTACGGCGGCCGGCCGAGCACCTCGCCACGGAGGGCGACGTCGCGCATGCCCTCGCGCACCTGCTCGCGGCGGAGCTCGCGGCTGGAGCGGCGCTCCCAGGAGGCGGCAAGCGCAGCGTCGACACTGGCCGCGCCGGCGACGTGGAGCGGAATGTCGAGCGCGACGAGCTGGAGCGCGCGCCTCGCCTGCACGCGCGCGGTGTCGCCCAGCGCCTCGATCGCGCCGACGACGACCTCGAGGGGCGCACTGGCTTCGAGGATGGTGCGGAGCATGCGGCGGAACTCGGGGGCGGCGGGCCCGGCGGCGGTCTCCACGACCGTGCGGGCAACCTCGATGCTCGCGGCAGCGCACGCGGCGCGCGCGGCCTGCTCCTGCGCGGCAAGCGTGGGGCCGTCCGGCAGCGTGGCCGGGAGCGCGCGGAGGTAGCAGACGGCCGGCATCGCGGCCTCCCCTCCCCGCCGTCGTCGAGCATAGCACCGCGGGTCGTGGCGCCCGGTCGCGCCTCCGGCGGGACGGTGTAGGATCGAGGGGCCGGAGGAAATACGTGCAGTACAACGTTGCGACGTTGCTCCAGGAACCCGTTGGCAGCCGCCGCGAGTTCGCGCTGGAGGACGAAGAGGCCCGCGTCCCTGAAATGGATTATGTCGCTCACGTCGTTGGGCGAGGCACGTTGCTGCGGTCACCGCGCGGCGTGCTGGTGCACGCGGACGTGATCGTGCGGCCTCGGCTGACGTGCGCACGCTGCCTGGAGGATTTCGATCTGCCGCTGTCGCTGGTCATCGACGAGGAGTTCGTGCCGGCGCAGGATCCGCTCACCGGAGCGACTGTGGAGGCCGACCCGGACGACTTCCGCATCAACGAGCACAACGAACTCGACCTCAGCGAAGCGGTCAGGCAATATGAGATGGCGGCGCTCCCGCTTCAGCCCGTCTGCCGAGAGCAGTGTGCGGGCCTCTGCCCCGTCTGCGGGCAGAACCTGAACGAGCGCCGTTGCGAATGTGCACAGCCCGAGGCGGACAACGCCTGGGCCGGCCTGTCGGCGCTGAGTGAGCGCCTGCGGGCGGCGGAGGATGATCGTGGCAGTACCGAAGCGTAGGACTCCCCCGGCGAAGCAGGGCATGCGCCGCAGCCACCACCGCGTGGTGGCCGCGCAGCTGGTGCGTTGCCCGCAGTGCCGCAGCATGCGCGCGAACCACCGCGTCTGCCCGGTGTGCGGCACCTATAACGGCCGCCAGGTGCTGGGCCCCGCGGCGTCCTGACGCCTCGTTCCCGCTGACGCGCTAGACTCCCGTTCGACCACCCCGCGTCTCCCCACACAGGACGCAGGTTCTTGATGCCCGAAGTGACGATTCCGGTCCTGCCGCCGTCGCGCGATACCGCGTGGCTGTTCCCCGGCCAGGGCGCGCAGGCCGTCGGCATGGGCCGCGACCTCTATGAGCAGGTGCCCGCCGCCCGCGCCGTCTTCGACGCCGCCGACGAGGCGCTGGGCTTCTCGCTCTCCCGGCTCTGCTTCGAGGGGCCCGAGGAGGAGCTGACCCGCACCATCAACACGCAGCCAGCGCTGGTCGCCCACGGCATCGCCGCCCTCGTTGCGGCGATCGAGGCCGGGACGGTGCGCGAGCAGGCGGCGTACGTCGCGGGCCACTCGCTGGGCGAGTACGCGGCGCTGATCGCCGCCGGGGCGATCTCGTTCTCGGACGGCATCCGCCTCGTGCGTGAGCGCGGTCGGCTGATGCAGGAGGCGTGCGACGCGCACCCCGGCACGATGGCGGTCGTCCTCGGCCTCCAGCGTGAGCAGGTGGCGGCGCTCTGCGCGGAGCACGGCGCGTCACTGTGCAACGAGAACGCGCCGGGCAACATCTCGATCGGCGGCACCGCCGAGGCCGTCAAGGCGACCGGCGAGGCAGCGACGGCGGCGGGCGCGGTGCGCGTGCTGCCGCTGAACGTCGCGGGTGCGTTCCACACGCCGCTCATGCTGACCGCCGCCGAGGGCATGCGCGCTGTGCTGGCGGCTGCGCCGTTCACCGCGCCGCGCATGCCCGTCGTCTCGAACGTGACCGCGCGACCGATGACCTCGGCTGCCGATTTCGCGGGGGAGCTTGCCGATCAGGTGACGAGCCCGGTGCTGTGGGTCGACGACGTGCGCACGATGCTGGGCGCGGGCGTGACGAGCTTCATCGAGTTCGGGCCGGGCAAGGTGCTCACCGGCGCACTGAAGCGCACGGAGCCCACGGCAACACTGCGCAACGTCGGCACCGCCGCCGAGGCGCAGAGCGCCGAGTAGCGCCTCGCGCATCGGGCGCGGGGCACCTCGAACAGCACGACAGGCAGGGGAACGATGGGCAACCTGGACGGGCGCAGCGCGATCGTGACCGGCGGCAGCCGCGGCATCGGCCGCGCGATCGCGGTCGAGCTCGGACGGCAGGGCGCGAACGTGTTCCTCACCTACCGCTCCAACAGCGCGATGGCCGATGCGGTCGTCGCGGAGATCCGCGCGTTCGGCGTGCAGGCGCAGGCGAGCGAGGTCGACGTCCTGGACTCCGCTGCGATCGAGCGCATGGTCGAGCAGGCGCACGAGGCGTTCGGCGGCCCCGACATCCTGGTGAACAACGCGGGCATGACCGACGACGGCCTGCTGCTGCGCATGTCCGAGGAGTCGTGGGATCGGGTCATCGACACGAACCTGAAGGGCACGTTCCTCGCGACGAAGCTGGCAGTGCGCCACATGACGCGCGCGCGCTGGGGG
Organism: Dehalococcoidia bacterium; assembly: GCA_041674885.1. GTDB lineage: Bacteria > Chloroflexota > Dehalococcoidia > UBA2979 > UBA2979 > RH-chloro-G1. The sequence goes on along the minus strand of JBAYUZ010000017.1, from coordinate 15,808 downwards.
CGGGTGATCAACATCACCTCGATCGTGGGCGAGATGGGGAACGCGGGTCAGACGAACTACGCGGCCGCGAAGGCGGGCATCATCGGCTTCACGAAGGCGGTGGCGCGCGAGGTGGCACCGCGCAACGTGACGGTGAACGCCGTCGCGCCGGGCTTCGTGCTCACCGACATGACCTCGGGCCTGACCGAGGAGCAGCAGCAGGCGATCCTGCGCATGGTGCCGCTGGGTCGCTACGCGCAGCCGGAGGAGATCGCGCCGACGGTCGCGTTCCTGGCGTCCGAGGGCGCGGGGTACATCACGGGGCAGACGTTCAACGTCGATGGCGGCGTGGTGATGCACTAGCGCGCCAACCTCGTGCGCGAGATCGCATCTCGATCCACACTTGTGTCAGCATCCTCGGCCGGAGGCCACCATGCCCGCGCGCTCTCGTCGGCGATCACGCATCGTCGCATTCCAGACGCTGTTCGAGATCGACACTGTGCCGCGCCGTGATCCGGCGGAGGCGCTGTCGCGTCACATCGATGACGCGCAGTTGAGCGAGGATGCGGCGGAGTTCGCGGAGGCACTGGTCGATGGCGTGCGCCTGCACCAGGCTGCGATCGATGATGTGATCCGCGAGCGCGCGCCTGCATTCCCGCTGGAAGAGATGGCACCCGTCGATCGCAATGTGCTTCGCCTTGCAATCTACGAAGTGCTCTTTGATAATCAGCCGGCTCCGCTCCGGACCGCGATCAACGAGGCCGTGGAGCTGGCAAAGGGTTATGGATCCGAGTCATCCGGGCGCTTCGTGAACGGAGTGCTCGGATCGGTGGCACTGGCCGCCTCGGATGATCGACGGGGCGAAGAACAGGCGGAGGACGACGATGACGCCTGACGAAAGGAACGAGGACGTGGCCAGCGTGTATGAGCGAGTGCGTTCGATGATCGTGGAGCAACTGGGCGTCGAGGAGTCGCAGGTCACCCCGAACGCCTCGTTCGTGGACGATCTGAACGCGGACTCGCTCGACCTGGTGGAGTTGATCATGTCCATCGAGGAGGAGTTCTCGAAGGACGGCGCCGCAGTCGAGATCTCCGACGAGGATGCTGAGAAGATCCAGACCGTGCAGGACGCGATCGACTTCATCCACGACGCCGGCATCGAAGACGAGTAGTCCGGGGACAATGCCCGTGCCTGCCTCGGCGGGCGCGACCTGGACCGGCACATTCGCACGAATCCATACGCCCGGGCAGCCCTAGCGGCTGCGCCGGGCGTATCATTTGGCGCATGGAACTGTTTGGCGTCGGCATCCCGGAAGCCGGGCTGATCCTGGTGATCATGCTGCTGGTGGTCGGGCCCAATCGCTTCCCCCAGGTCGCCCGCGAGGCGGGCAAGTGGTATCGCATCGCCCGCGCCTACGCGGACGAGGTAATGACCGATGTCCGAGGCGCGATGAACGAGCTGGAGCAGGAAGTCACAGCTCCCAAAGAGGAGCTGAAGTCGATCCGTGAGATCGGGAGTGACATCCGCAGCATTGGCGACCAGACGCGCGACGCGGCCGCCAACGATCGCCCGAACGGGACGAGCTAACGGTGGCGATCGAGCCGACTCGCATCCCTCGCCTGCCTACGCGACGCGAGCAGCTCGCGCCCGGCGAGATGACCATCCTGGAGCATCTGCAGGAGCTGCGGATGCGCGTGTTCTGGATGGCGCTGGCGATCGTCATCGGCATGAGTCTGTTTATGGTGCCCTCCCTCGGCTTCGGTGCGGTCGAGTACCTGCTGCTGCCCGCGCGGGCGGCACAGCCCGACTTCAAGCCGCAGTACATCGAACCAATGGAGAACATCGTTACCTACTTCCAGGTGGCGCTCCTGGGCGGGGTCGCGCTGGGCATGCCGATGATCGTGTTCCAGACCCTGCGCTTCGTGGCGCCTGCGCTGACTTCTGCTGAGAAGCGGTGGGTCTACCCGATCGCACTCGGCGCGGCGCTGGCGTTCGTGGGCGGGATGGCGTTCGGGTACTTCTTCATCCTGCCGCCGTCGCTCGGCTTCCTGCTCAACTTCGGGAGCAGCATCGCGGAGGCGAACTTTCGGATCGGCAACTACATCAACTTCGTGACGCGGATGCTGGGCGTGATGGGGCTGGTGTTTGAGACCCCGCTCATCGTCATGGGGCTGGCGAAGCTCGGCGTCGTGACGTGGCGGAAACTCATCGAGTGGTGGCGGTTCGCGATCGTCGTGGCCTTCATCATCTCGGCGGTCGCGACGCCGACGATCGACCCGGTGACGCAGGCGCTGGTGGCGGGGCCGATCATCCTGCTCTACTTCGTGGGCATCGGCCTCGCCTGGCTGGTCAGGCGGAACTGATCAGGTGCCTAATCGGGAGAGGCGTTCTCCCCCACCCGGTGCTACGATGAGCGCCATGTCACCGACGCCCTCCAGCCCTTCCGCCGCCCCGGACGCCACATCTTCGGTCGATCCGGTGTGGGCGGAGCTGTACGAGGAGATCGCGGACTGCCCGCGCTGCCCCCTCGCACGGACGCGATCGCGGACGGTGCCCGGTGTCGGACCCGCCCATGCTGATGTTATGTTCATTGGCGAGGCGCCCGGGGCCCGCGAGGACGAGCGCGGTGTCCCCTTCGTGGGGCCGGCGGGTCAGTTCCTGGACGAGTTGCTGGCGGGCATCGGCCTGACGCGCGAGGCGGTCTACATCGCGAATGTCGTGAAGTGCCGCCCGCCCGCGAACCGCGACCCGGAGCCGTCCGAGATCGAGGCATGCGCGTCATACCTCGACCGCCAGATCGCGACGGTCGACCCGAAGGTCGTCGTCACACTCGGGCGCTTCTCGATGGCACGCTGGTTTGCGGGGCAGACGATCAGCCGCATCCACGGCCAGCCGAAGCGCATCGACGGACGTGTGATCGTGCCCATGTACCACCCTGCCGCAGCGCTGCACAACGGCAGCCTGCGTGCTGTGATCGCCGCGGACTTTGCGCGGCTCCCGGAGTTCATCGCGGAGGTTCGCTCTTGAGCACGCCGTTGCGCGTCATTCCCCTCGGCGGTCTCGGTGAGATCGGCCGGAACATGATGGTCTACGAGTACGACGAGGACATCATCATCGTCGACGTGGGCCTGATGTTCCCGGAAGAGGAGATGCTCGGCGTCGACCTCGTGATCCCGGACATCACCTATGTCATGGAGCACGCGGAGCATGTGAAGGGCGTCTTCCTCACGCACGGGCACGAGGATCACATCGGTGCGCTGCCGTTTCTGCTGCGCGAGCTGAATGTGCCGGTGTTCTGCACCCGCCTCACGCGTGGCCTGGTCGATGTGAAGCTCAAGGAGCATCGGCTCCAGAACGACGCGATCGTGCAGACGGTCGAGGTCGGCAGCATCATCGATGTCGGCGCGTTCCGTGTGGAGTTCTTCGCCGTCTCGCACTCGATCCCGGACGCAGCGGGGCTGATCATCCACACCCCACACGGCCAGGTCGTGCACACCGGCGACTTCAAGATCGATCACACCCCGGTCATGGGGCAGCACACCGACCTCCAGCGCCTGGCCGAGGTTGGGCGCGAGGGTGCGCTGCTGCTGGCGATGGACTCCACGTACGTGGAGATCGAGGGCTACACGCCGTCCGAGCAGACGGTCGCCGATGCACTCGATCGCGTGATCGGGAGCGCGCCGGATCGCGTGATCGTGACGACCTTCGCCTCGCTGATCTCGCGTGTGCAGATCGTGCTCGATGCCGCGGAGAAGTACGGGCGCCGCGTCTTCGTCACGGGACGCTCCATGGTGAACAACGTGCAGATGGCGCGCGAGATGGGCTACCTGCGGGTGCCCAACGGCGTGCTCATGACCGCGAACGAGATGACGAACCACCCGACCGCCAAGACGATCGTGATCTGCACCGGATCGCAGGGCGAGCCGACCTCCGCGCTGACGCGCATGGCGAACGGCACACACCAGAACATCACGATCCACCCGAACGACACGGTCGTGCTCTCCTCGAACCCGATCCCCGGGAACGAGATGCTGGTCTACAAGAACGTCGACAACCTGTTCCGCGCGGGCGCGCGGGTGATCTACAACCGCCTGGACTCCGTGCACGTGCGTGGGCACGCGGCGCGCGAGGAGTTGAAGATCATGCACCGCATCGTGCAGCCGAAGCACTTCATCGGCATCCACGGCGAGTACCGGCACCTGGTGCTGCACCGCCAGCTCGCGATCAGCCTCGGCACGCCCGAGGACGACGCGCTGACGCTGGTGGACGGCGACATCATGGAGATCGACGAGGACGGCGCGCGCATCGTCGGCAAGGTGCCGGCGGAGTACGTGTACGTCGATGGCCTGGGCGTGGGTGACGTCGATCACATCGTGTTGCGCGACCGCGCGCACCTCGCGAGCGACGGCATGGTGGTGGTGGTCGTGGCGCTCGATCGCCAGGACGGCGGGCTGCTGCGGCCGGTCGAGGTGATGTCGCACGGCTTCGTGGGCCCCGAAGAGGAGCCCGAGATTTCCGAGGGCATTCGCAGCCTGGTCACCGACATGGTCGGCGGCGAGGCGCAGCGCGTGGACTGGGCCGGCATCCGCGAGACACTCAAGGGTGAGGTGGCCACATACATCCATCAACAGACGCGACGGCGGCCCCTGGTGCTGCCGATCACGGTGGAGGTGTAGTCCAGCACACCCAGCCGGAAGCCGTGGCGGGCGGCGACCGGACAAGGAGCACGACCGATGGCTCGAACACGGACCCGCCGCGTCCGCGCGTCACAGGGCGCGCAACTTCCCGACATTGTCAGCCTCGGTCGCACGGTGCTGCGGCCCGAGGTCGTTGGCACCGTGCTGGTCGTCGCGGCGACGGCGGTGGTGCCGTTCCTGTTCCCGCTCGCGGGTGTGATCCGCAGCGCACGCGACGGCCTGGTTGCCGCGCTGGGCGTGCACGTGTTCACGGCGACGCTGCTGATCGCGGCGCTGGGTGCGCTGCTGGCGCTGCGCTACACCGACTGGCTGGCGGCGCAGCGCCGTCACCTGCTCGGTGGCCTGCTGCTACTCGTGTTCTCGGCGGGCGGGCTGGGGCTGTGGTATCCGGACGCGACGGTCGGCACGGTGCAACTTACGGAGCACTCGGCGGGCGGTGACCTGGGTCGTGCGCTCACCGGCTCGTGGGTCGCGCTCGCGCTCTGGCTGCTGACCGCGCCGCTCGGCTTCGCGCTGCTGTGGCCGCGCACGGCACGCCGCGGCCTGGAGGCCACGCCCGGGCTCTCGAAGCGGTTCGCCGCGTGGGCGTGGGCACGCCTGGTCGCGCTGGGGCTGCACCGCATGGCGGGGCGCGGCCTGAAGCGCGCCGGCACCGCTGTCGCCTCGAAGGCATCGAGCGCTGTGTCGCGATCCTCGGCACCCGCTGCGGTGGCGGAGCCCCCGGTCGCCGTCGCCGCGCCCGAGGCGATCGAGGACGACCTCGACGCTCCCGAGCCGGCACCGGAGCCGCCGAAGCGCCGCCGCCCGGAGCCGAAGGCGCCGGTGCAGATCACGATGGACATGGCACACGCCGTCGATGAGTGGCGACACTCCTCGGACGGCTGGCAGCTGCCGCCGATCACGGGGTTGCAGGAGGCGCCGGCGGCGATCGACAGCAAGCCGGACAACGAGCGTCGCGCGAAGCTGATCGTGGAGACGCTTGCCTCGTTCGGCGTGGACGCGCGGGTCACACAGATCAACGAGGGCCCGACGATCACGCAGTTCGGCGTGGAGCCGGGCTGGGACGTGCGCACGAAGAACGTCGTGGAGCGGGACGCGAACGGGCAGCCGCTGCTGGACGCGAACGGCGAGCAGCGCGTGAGCGAGGTTGAGGTGTCGCGCACGCGCATCCGCGTGAACCGCATCACGCAGCTCCAGAACGACCTCGCGCTCGCGCTGGCAACGCCGGCACTGCGCATCGAGGCGCCGGTGCCCGGCAAGTCGATCGTCGGGCTCGAGGTGCCGAACGGGCACACGAACGTCGTGACGCTGCGCCAGGTGATGGAGTCGCCGACGTTCCAGAAGGCGCTCACGACGCACGCGCTCCCCGTCGCGCTGGGATCGGGCGTGTCCGGCGAGCCCTCGGTTGCCGACCTTGCGACGATGCCGCACCTGCTCATCGCGGGTGCAACGGGATCCGGCAAGTCGGTGTGCCTGAACGCGATCATCACGTGCCTGCTCATGGATCACTCGCCGGAGCAGCTGCGCCTTGTCCTCATCGATCCGAAGCGTGTCGAGCTGACGACGTTCGACCAGGTGCCGCACCTCGCGTTCTCGAAGATCGTCGTGGACATGGACAAGGTCGTCGGCACGCTGCAGGCGGTCATCCACGAGATGGAGGCGCGTTACCGTCGATTCGCGCAGGTGGGCGTGCGCAACATCAAGCGCTTCAACGAGATCACCGAGCACGGCAAGCTCCCCTACTGGGTCGTCGTCATCGACGAGCTGGCCGACCTGATGATGGCCGCGCCGTTCCAGGTGGAGCAGCAGCTCGTGCGCCTCGCGCAGCTCGCGCGCGCGACGGGCATCCACCTCGTCGTCGCCACGCAGCGGCCGAGCGTCGATGTCGTCACGGGTCTCATCAAGGCGAACTTCCCGACGCGCATCGCGTTCGCGATGTCCTCGCAGGTCGACTCGCGCACCGTGCTCGACCAGGCAGGCGCCGAGAAGCTGCTGGGGAAGGGCGACATGCTCTACACCCCGACGGACGCACAGAAGCCGATCCGTCTGCAGGGCGTCTACGTCTCCGACCCGGAGATCGAGTCGATCGTCCAGTTCTGGACGGACGGCCGCTTCACCGACATGCTGCCGCCGAAGCACGACGACCTGCTCCGCGAGGCTGAGCGTCAGCTTGCAGAAGCCGAGGAGGAGCAGGAGGAAGACGACCCGATGCTCACGAAGGCGCTTGAACTCGCGCGGGAGAGCGAGCGCATCTCCACCTCGATGCTCCAACGGCGGCTGCGCATCGGGTACCCGCGCGCGGCACGGATCATGGATGAGTTGGAGCTGCGTGGCGTCGTCGGGCCGCCGGACGGCGCGGGCGGGTCGCGCGAGGTGCTCTCGCACGACGCGGCCGACGAGGCTGCGGCCGGGCAGCCGCTCCCCAACCTCCTCGATGGCGAGGCTCACTGACTCGTCGCCTGGTATTCACGTATGTTATGATGCGAGCAGGATGATGTTGGTTGCCGGGAATGGAGGTATCTACCGTTGAACGACGAAACGGAAAACGCCACCCCGCACGACCCGGCCCCACGGAAGTGATGCCAACACCCCACCCGCGTTCAGCGCCTGGCGCCTGAACTTCCCCGCACGGTGAGAACCGTCCCCAGGGGCGTTGCCACTTCCCCCGGTGTCGAGCATGTCTACGCTGGAGAGGCCCGTATCCCGGGCCTCTCCGCACGTTCAACGGGATCGGCGCAGGACGACGTCCGAGCGAGTCGGGACGAGTCAGGTCAGCGGCGGCCTCGACGGCCACGGGGCGAGCGGGGACGCTGTCCGGTCGGCTGTCCGCCACCGAACTCGCGGAGGCTCTCCGGCGAGCCGTCCACCATCTCCCGACGGAGCTCGATGATCTGGTCGCGCAGCTGTGCGGCGCGCTCGAACTCGAGGTCGCGCGAGGCGTTCTTCATCTGCGACTCGAGCTCGCGCACCATCCGCGCCAGCTCCTCACGCGGGAGGTCGGACGCGGTCGTGTAGGCCGGCTGCTCCTCGGCGACCCGCAGCGCATCGGTGATGTCACGCACGGACTTCTGGATGTTGAGCGGGGTAATGCCGTGCTCCACGTTGTACGCGGTCTGGATCGCGCGGCGGCGGTCGGTCTCGCTGATCGCGTAGCGCATCGAGTCCGTCATGACGTCGCCGTACATGATCACGCGGCCATCGGCGTGGCGCGCCGCGCGGCCGATGGTCTGGATGAGCGAGCCGCCCGACCGGAGGTAGCCCTCCTTGTCGGCATCGAGGATGCAGACGAGCGAGACCTCCGGGAGGTCGAGTCCCTCGCGCAGGAGGTTGATGCCGACGACCACGTCGTGCACGCCCTGACGGAGGTCGCGCAGGATCTCGATGCGCTCCAGCGTGTCGATCTCGGAGTGGAGGTAGCGCGCCTTCACGCCCATCTCCAGCAGGTAGTCGGTCAGATCCTCGGACATCTTCTTGGTGAGGGTGGTGATCAGCACGCGCTCGTGGCGCTCGGTGCGCGTGCGCACCTCGGCCAGGAGGTCATCGATCTGGCCGCGCGTCGGGCGCACCTCGATCACGGGGTCAACGATGCCGGTGGGCCGGATCACCTGCTCCACGATCTGCGAGGAGTGCTCCAGCTCGTACGGCCCCGGCGTCGCGGAGACAAACACGACCTGGTTGATGTGCGCGTCGAACTCCTCGATGTTCAGCGGGCGGTTGTCGAGCGCCGAGGGCAGGCGGAAGCCGTACTCGACCAGCGTCTGCTTGCGCGCGGTGTCGCCGTGGTACATGCCGCGCACCTGCGGCACGGAGATGTGCGACTCGTCGATGAACAGCAGCCAGTCATCCGGGAAATAGTCGAGCAGCGTCCACGGCGTGGAGCCGGGCGCGCGGTTCGCGAGGTGGCGCGAGTAGTTCTCGATGCCGGAACAGTAGCCGGCCTCGCGCAGCATCTCCAGGTCGAAGCGCGTGCGCTCCTCGAGCCGCGCCGCCTCGAGGATCTGGCCGCGGCCGCGGAGGTACGCGAGGCGATCGCCCAGCTCCTCCTCGATGCTCTTCAGCGCATCGTCCATGCGATCCTTCGAGGTCACGAAGTGCTTCGCGGGGTAGACGGAGTGCTGCGCGACCTCGCCCAGCAGCTCGCCCGAGAGCGGGTCGACGGTCGCGATGCGCTCCACCTCGTCGCCGAAGAAGTCGATGCGAACCGCGAGCTCCTCGTAGACCGGGATGATCGTGAGTGAGTCGCCGCGGACGCGGAAGGAGCCGCGCGTGAGCGCGACATCGTTGCGCTGGTACTGCATGTCGACGAGCTGCCGCACGAGCGAGGCGCGGTTGAGGCGGCGCCCCTTGTACAGGTCGACGACGAACGACTCGTACTCCCCCGGTTCGCCGAGGCCGTAGATGCACGACACGGAGGCGACGATCAGCACGTCGCGCCGCTCGAAGAGCGAGCGCGTCGCGGCGTGCCGCATCTTGTCGATCTCCTCGTTGATGTCGGAGTCCTTGGCGATGTAGGTATCGCTGCGCGGGATGTACGCCTCGGGCTGGTAGTAGTCGTAGTAGGAGACGAAGTATTCGACGGCGTTGTTCGGGAAGAAGTCACGGAACTCGGCGGTGAGCTGCGCGGCGAGCGTACGGTTCGGGGCGATCACCAGCGTCGGCTTCTGGTAGCGGGCGATGATGTTCGCCATCGTGAACGTCTTGCCGGAGCCGGTGGCGCCACGGAGCGTCTGCGCGCGCTCGCCGCGCTCGAGGCCGGTGACCAGCGCATCGACGGCCTGCGGCTGGTCGCCGGTAGGCCGGAGCGGCGTGATGAGCTCGAACGGGCGGTCGATGGTGATCGGCATGCCATCCATTGTAGCCCGCGCGGGCGGTGGCCTCGGTTGTCAGGGACGCCGAGGCCGCATACCGGTATCCTCCGGCGACGCGCCTGCAACCGCTGTCGGAAGGGACCATCCATGCCTCGATTCGCCCACACGCCGCTGATGCGCGCGCTGCAGACGCTCGCCACCGATCACGCCGCCGCCGAGGCGAGCGGGCGCCCCGTCGCGGAGGTGCGAGCCGCGCTGGCGAGCGGGATGAGCCGACGTGCGTTCCTGGGTGGTGCGGCGGCGGTGTCCGCCGGTCTGGCCGCGAGCATGCTGCCCTCGGCAGCCTCGGCGGCGCAGCCGGCAGCCCGGCGCGCGCGCGGCGACGAGCGCATCGCGATCGTGGGTGCGGGCATCGCGGGGCTCACCGCGGCGCTGACACTTGCGGACGGTGGCGTGCAGGCGACGGTGTACGAGGCGTCGAGCCGCATCGGCGGGCGCATGTACTCGAACACGACGTACTGGAACGACAGCCAGGTGAGCGAGTGGGGCGGTGAGCTCATCGACACCGGCCACCGGACGATCCGACGGCTCGCGAAGCGGTTCAACCTCCCGCTGGACGATCTGCCGGCGGGCAGCCCTGCTACCTCGACGACGACGTACCACTTCGACGGCACCTACTACCCGGTGGAGCAGGTGGACCGCGACTTCCTCGACGTGTACCCGGCGCTCCAGCGCGACCTCAAGGCGGCGGGGTACCCGACGACGTGGGACTCGAGCACGGCGGCCGGGCGCGCGCTGGATGCGATGAGCGTTCGCCAGTGGATCGAGACGCGCGTGCCGGGCGGGTTCGCGTCGAAGTTCGGGCAGCTGCTCGATGTCGCGTACAACATCGAGTTCGGCGCCGAGACGACGGATCAGTCGGCGCTGAACCTCGTCTACATGCTGGGGTACAGCCCGAAGCGGTTCGCGATCTTCGGCGAGTCGGACGAGGTCTACCACATCCGCGGCGGCAACCAGCAGCTGCCGCTGGCGATCGCGGCGGCGCTGCCGCGGCCCGTGCGCCTCGGCTGGCGGCTGACGAAGGTGGCGCAGGCGAACGGTGAGGTGGTGCTCACGTTCGACGTGAACGGCGCGCGCGAGGTGGTGCGCTGCGACCGCGCGATCCTCACGCTGCCGTTCGCGGTGCTGCGCACGCTCGACATCTCGGACGCGGGGCTCGACGCGCGCAAGCGGCAGGCGATCCGCGAGCAAGGGGCGGGGCGCAACGGGAAGCTGCAGCTGCAGTTCACCTCGCGCCCGTGGACGCAGGCCGGCCCGTGGGGCATCAGCAACGGCGAGAGCTACTCGGACGTCGGGTACCAGGTGACGTGGGAGGTCACCCGCGCGCAGCCGGGCGCGAGTGGCATCCTCAACAACTACACCGGTGGCGATGTCACGGGGGCGATCCCCGCGCACACCGCATACAGCGACCGCGCGTCGAACCCGAGCCTCGGTGCCCTCGGCAGCCAGTTCCTGCAGCAGGCATCGCCGGTGTTCCCCGGCATCGCGCCGAAGTGGAACGGCAAGACGACGCTCTCGCTGCAGCACAAGGATCCCAACCTGCGGCTCGCCTACTCGTACTACCGCGTGGGGCAGTACCAGCAGTTCGGCGGGTACGAGGCGGCCGCGCAGGGGCGCATCCACTTCGCGGGCGAGCACACGACGCAGGACTTCCAGGGCTTCATGGAGGGCGGCGCGATCACCGGCGCGGCGGCTGCCACCGAGGTGCTTGCGGCGCTGTAGACACGTTGCTCCGGGGCGCCTCAGCCCTCGCGCGCAACGGCAGAGGAGGCCGCGACCGCCCGGTTGCGGCCTCCGTGCTTTGCCGCGTAGAGCGCCTCATCGGCGCGGCGCAGCAGATCCTCGACATCGGCGGGCGCTGACTCCGGCAGCGAGGCGACGCCGAGCGAGATCGTGATGCGGGTCGATCGGATGCCATCGGTGTAGTCCTGCGCCTCGATCGCGGCGCGGAGCTTCTCGGCGACGACCATCGCCTCCCCGCGCGGGGTCTCCGGCAGCATCAGCACGAACTCCTCGCCGCCGTAGCGCGCGACCACATCGGACTCGCGCACGTTGCCGCGCAGCGCCTGCGCGGTCACGGCGAGCACCAGGTCGCCGAACGGGTGCCCGAAGCGGTCGTTCACCGTCTTGAAGTGATCGAGGTCGGCCATGATCACGGAGAGCGGCCGGTGGTAGCGGAGCGCGCGGCGGAACTCGACGCCGAGGCGTTCGAAGAAGACACGTCGGTTCGTGAGCCCGGTGAGGTTGTCGGTGGTCGCGAGCAGCTCGAGTTGCCCCGTCAGCTCACGCAGCGACGCGGCCGCGTGCACCAGCCGTCGTTCGCGCAGCAGGGCCGTGCGGCCGCTCAGCACGAGCTGCGCGCTCAGCCCGATGCAGAGCAGCAACGCAGCAACGAACCAGCCTCGGATGGGGACGCCGAGCAGCTGCTCGCCCGCGCCGGTCATGGGGACGAACAACGCAGCGGCTGCTGCCAGGACGCCCGCCAGCAACGGCCACGTCTCTCGCGCGCGCATCTACGCGCTCGTTGCCTGCCGCGAGAGCACGTGCCGCAGCACATCCTCCACGGTCGTGAGATCGGTGCGGTCGCGGAGCGCCTCGGTCACCAGTACCTCGGCCTCGCGGCGACCGTACTGCAGCGCGACGAGCGCCTCGATGGCATCGCCTCGGGCGTCCGGGCCGGCGACCAGCTCGCCCGTGGTGGTGTCGCGCAGCAACGCCTCCTGCACGAGCTTGCCCTTCAGTCGGGCCACGATGGTGCTCGCCAGCCGGTCGCCGATGCCCGGGAGCTGTCGGAGACCACGCGTGTCCTCGGACTCGATCCAGCGCGCGACCTCGGAGACCGGGCGCGTGAGCGCGCGCACCGCCTTCGCGGGGCCGATGTCCGGCACCTCGATGAACTTGCGGAAGAACTCGCGCTCCGCAAGGCGCGGGAAGCCAAAGAGCGTCGGCACGGGCTGGCGGTCGGTCGCGTGCTGGTAGGTGTAGACGAGCACCTCCTCGCCCAGGCGCTGTGCGGCGACCCACTCGGCTGCGAAGGCGGGCATCGAGATCTCATAGGTGATGCCGCCGACCTCCAGCCAGGCGGCGGAGCGTTCCTCATCCCAGCGGGTGAGCGTGCCGCGGAGCGCGACGATCACTGGCGGCCTGCGATCAGCGCCTCGTAGCGGAGGCTCGCGAGGCGGGTGAGGGCGACCGCGAGCGCGTCGGAGGCGTCGAGCCGATCCGGTGCGGCGGTCATGCCAAGGTGTGCCATGACCATCGCCTGCACCTGCTCCTTCGGCGCCGCGCCGTGGCCGGCCACCGACTCCTTCACCGTGGTCGGCGGGTACTCGTAGAGGTCGAGGTGGTGGACGGCGGCGGCGAGCATCGCGGCCGCGCGCGCCTCACCGATCGCCATGGCGCTGCGGACGTTGCGATGCACGAAGTGCGCCTCGATCGCCAGGTCGGCGGGCTGGTGCTGCAGGATGAGCGCGCCGACGCGGTCGAAGATCTCGCGCAGCCGCTCGTGGCGGGGCGCCTTCGCATTGGAGCGGAACGTGCCCGCCTCGATCAGTGTCGCGTGGACGCCGTCGCCGTCGATCACGCCGAAGCCGGTCACCGTGAGACCTGGGTCGATCCCCAGCACTCGCCGGTTCGGCGGCATCGCTGCTAGTCGTCGCCCTCGAGCACCGACTCCGGGAAGTCCGCGTTCGAGTACACCCGGGACACGTCGTCGAGGTCGTCGAGGCGTTCGAGGAGCTTCAGCGTTTGGATCGCCGCCTTCTCGTCGAGCGCGACGGTGGTCTTCGGCACGCGTGCGATCTCTGCGCTACTGACCGCGTAGCCGCTGGTCGTCAGCGAGGCGCGGACAGCCTCCATCTCGCCAGGCTCCGTCAGCACCTCGACATCGCTGTCGTCGACGTTGACGTCCAGCGCGCCCGCCTCGATCGCGGAGAGCTGCAGCTCGTCGGTGTCCTTGCCCTTCGCGTTGACGGCGATCACGCCGCGCGTCTCGAACAGCCAGGAGACGGAGCCGTTGTCGGCCATGTTCCCGCCACCGCGCGAGAAGGCGGCGCGAATGTCGGCGACGGTGCGGTTCCGGTTGTCGGTCACCGTGTCGACGATGACGGCGGTGCCGCCGGGGCCGTAGCCCTCGTAGGTGATCTCCATCAGGTTGTCGTTCTCGCCGCCGCCAACGCCGCGCTGGATGGCGCGATCGATGTTGTCGTTCGGCATGTTGTTGTCTTTGGCGCGCTGAACGGCGAGGCGCAGCCCGGCGTTCATGGTGGGATCGCCACCCGCGGGGCCGCGCGCCGCCATGGTGATGTCACGCGCGAGCTTGGTGAAGAGCTGGCCGCGCTTCGCGTCCAGGGCGCCCTTCTTGTGCTTGATCGAGGACCACTTGGAGTGACCGGACACAGGAACCTCCCGAACAACCTGCCCCATGCTAGCAGCGCACGGCGCAGCGAGGAACAGGCGTTCGCACCTGCCTCGCGGCCGACCGCTAGGGGGTAAGCGTGGTGTTGTCGAGCAGATGCGTGGCGCCGAAGGCGACGGCGAGCGAGAGCAGCGCCGGCACCTCCACCACCCCGCTCAGCTCACGCAGCGTCTCTGCATCGGACAGCGAGACGTAGTCGATGGCGGCCAGCGGCTGCGCCTCAATCCGCTCGGTGACGATGCGGCGCAGCGCATCGGCGTCGCGCACGCCGTCGGCGAACGCCGCCTCCGCAGCGCGCAGTCCGGCGGAGAGCGCGACCGCCTGCGCGCGCTGATCCGGCGACAGGTAGACGTTGCGCGATGAGCAGGCGAGGCCGTCCGCTTCCCGGATGATCGGGCAGCCCACGACCTCGATCGGCAGCAGCAGGTCGCGCGTCATCCGGCGGAGCACCGCCAGCTGCTGCGCGTCCTTCCGACCGAAGTAGGCGCGATCCGGCTGGACGATGTGGAACAGCTTCGAGACGACGGTGGCGACACCGACGAAGTGACCGGGGCGGCGCGCGCCCTCCAGCACATCGGCGAGCGCGTCGACGTGGACGCGCGTCATGTCGCCGTCGGGGTAGATCTCCTCGACGGGGGGGAGCAGCACGGCGTCGACCCCTGCCGCCTCGAGCATCTCGAGGTCGCGCTCCTCGTTGCGGGGATAGCGCGCGAAGTCCTCGCCCGGCCCGAACTGCGTAGGGTTCACGAAGATCGAAGCGATGACGGTCGCGCACTCCGCGCGCGCGGCATCGACCAGCGAGATGTGGCCCTGGTGCAGGTAGCCCATCGTCGGGACGAAGCCGAGCGGACCCGGCGCCTCATGCCGGGCTGCGCGCAGCTCCGCGACGGTCCGAGCGACCAGCACGCCTACTCCCGACTACTCCCTGGCCGACTACTGCTCCGCGGCACCCTCGGTGCGCGCGTGCTCGGGGGCGTACCCCTCGGCATGGTCGCTGCCTGTGTGGCGACGGGTCGAGGAGCGCAGCGGGGACTCGCCGCGCGGGATGCGCATGCGCTCGATGCGCTCGCGCATCTTGTCGTCGAGCATGAACGACTCGGCCGCGCTGGGGAACTCGCCGGTCTCGACCTGGCGGCGGTATTCGTCGAACGCGCCGCGAATCTGCTCGGCGCCGTTCAGGAAGTGACGGGCGTGCTTCGGCTTGAAGTCCTGGAACAGGCCCAGCAGATCGTGGACGACCTGCACCTGGCCGCTGGTGTACGGGCCGGCGCCGATGCCGATGGTCGGCACGCGGAGCTGCTGCGTGATCTTCGCGCCCATCTCGGCGGGAACGGTCTCAAGGACGATGGCGTAGGCACCGGCATCCTCGAGCGCCTTCGCGTCGGCCATCAGGCGGACGCGGTCGCGGGGGATCTTGCCCTGCATGCGCCAGCCGCCGAGCGCGTTCACGGACTGCGGCGTGAGGCCGATGTGGCCCATCACGGGGATGCCCGCGGCGACGAGGTGCTGGATGGTCTCCGCCGAGCGCTCGCCACCCTCGAGCTTCACAGAGCCGGCACCGGTCTCCTGCATGATGCGGACGGCGTTGCGCATCGCGTCCTGCCAGCCACCCTGGTAGGAGCCGAAGGGCATGTCGACGACGACGTGGGCGCGCTGCGCACCTCGGACGACGGCGGCGCCGTGGCGCACCATGTCGTCCACCGTCACCGGGAGCGTCGACTCATAGCCGAGGACGACCATGCCGAGTGAGTCGCCGACGAGGAGGACGGGAATGCCCGCCTCGTCCGCGATCTTCGCGGTGGAGTAGTCGTAGGCGGTGAGCATGGTGATGCGCTCGCCGCGCTCC
>JBAYUZ010000016.1:0-31845 GCA_041674885.1 Dehalococcoidia bacterium | reverse complement strand
GCCAGCACGGTCTGGGTGGTGGGGATGATCAGCTCCTGCCCGATCTTCAGGTCGGTCGGGCTGCTGATGTTGTTGCGCTTCATGATCGCCTCGACGGTCGTGCCGAAGCGGGCGGCGATGGCGAGGACGGTGTCACCGGCCTCCATCTTGTAGGACACCTCGCGCGCCGGAGCCGGCGTGCTGCCCGGCGTCACGCCGTCTGCGCCGACGATCGTCGGCACCGGCGGCTGCGCGTACGGCGTCGCCGTTGTGATCGTCACCGGTGCGTTGGCGGGGATCGGCGACGGCGTGCTGCCGGAGCCACAGCCGAGGAGCGTGGCAGCCCCCAGCGCCCAGAGCGCGAGCAGCGCGTGGCGTGCGAGCGGGCGCGGGCGGGACGACAGCGTCATGCGGAAACCTCGGAACCCTCGCGGCGGTGGGCCGTGGATGGAGGGCGGCAGCGGGGAGCCCGGGCATGGTAGCCACGCCGGGCGCGCTCGGACAACCTCGAACGCGGCTACCGGCCGGTCAACTCGTCGAGCAGCGCGACCGCCAGGTCGAGGAACTTCGCGAGATCGGCCTCGGAGGTGTTCGCCACGTCGTCCTGCGCGGTGTGGATGAACTGGTCGTCGCCCGCGTAGAACATCAGCACCGGCACGCCCGCCTGCTGGAACGTCGCGTGGTCGGAGGCCGCCCCCGGCCCGATTGAGGCGAGACGGCTCACGGCCAACCCTCTTGCCTGCGCCAGCCGCGACGCGCGCTCCGCGAGCGCCTGGTCGCCGATCACGGACGGGCGCGTGTGCTTCGCCACCATGTCGAAGTTGAGCATGAACCGCGCGCCGGTGATGTCGACCGTTCGCGCGTAGGCGCGGGAGCCGAGGAGCCCCTCCTCCTCGCCACCGAACGCGATCACGCACACGCCGTCGTTCCGGCGCGCCCGTGCGAGTTCCAGCAGGAGCGAGGTGCCAGAGGCGTTGTCGTTCGCGCCCGGGCCTGCTGCCACGGAGTCGTAGTGCCCGCCCAGGTACGCCGTGCACTCGCCGCCGCTCGGCCGCCCGACCACGTTCTGCGAGGTGCCGCGCAGCCGCTGCGTGCTCGATGTCACCGTCGCGCGCACTCCCGCGAGCGCGCGCAGCGCCGCGCCGTCCTCCTGCGCGACGCCGATCACGGGGATCGTGACCCCGGCGCTGCCGAGGTCGCCGCGGAACAGGCCCGCCTGGTTGTTCACGACGACCAGCGCGACCGCGCCCGCCTGTTGCGCGTTGCGCGCCTTCTCCGCGAACGGGATCGTGCCGCGGTCGACGACCGCGACCGCGCCGCGCACCGAGACGGCCGCGAAGTCCTGCGCGCTGCCGAGGCCGCCGACGGCAGCCACCGGCCCACTGGCGGTCGCATCCGGCGCACTGCCCATTGGCGCGGCGCGCAGCTCCGGCGCGCCGTCCGGGCGGAGCGTCGCCGTCCCGCCGGTCGCGACATCGACCTCGAACGGCTCGATGCTCACGCGGTAGCCGGCGCGCTCCAGCTCGCCGCGGATGTACTCGGCGGCGCGACGCTCGCCGTCGGTGGTCGCCGCGCGCGGGCCGATCTCGCCGGCCAGCCGGCGCAGGTGCGCCATCGCGCGTGCCGCCTCGGGCGTCGAGCGCGCGGGCGGCGTCGCAACGCTCGTCGGCGTTGCCGTAGCGACCGCCGAGGTGGCAGGCGACGCATTCGTGGTGGGGGTCGCGGAGGCGGCGTCCGTGCGCGTCCCGCCCCGGCAGCCACCGAGCAGCGCGACGGCGAGGGACGCGAGCAGCAACGTCGCGGCGGCTCGGCGGCGGAGGAACGGCATCGCGGTGCCTATCGTCGTGGGAGCGACGGGGGGCGTGGTGTGAGGGGACAGTCTACCGGCGCCTGGCGCCCCACCACCGGCGAACGCGCTGGCTCAGGGTCAGCGAGCGGTACTCGACCTCGCGGCCGCGCCAGTACTGCCTCGGTGCTCCCGCCATCGGGTTGCGGCCGCCGCCCAGCGTCATCAGGCCGAAGCTCACGATGAAGAGGATCACCCCGGCGTACATCATCCACGGCCAGGCGATCGGCACCAGCCCGCGGAAGAAGAACGACCCGAGGATCATGAGGAACGACAGCAGCATGAGCTGCGACAACGACACGCGACCCAACGAGCGCACCCACTCGCGCTGACGGGCCGAGGCGCGCGTGAACGCATCATCGAACGCACGCCGCTGCGTCCGCCGCTTCCGCTGCGCAGCATCCGGGAACTGCTCGATGTTCGAGAGGATCTCGTCGATCTCGCGCTGCAGGCGGTCGCTGGGTTCGCCGCGGTCGGGCATATCGCGCTCCGTATGGGGCTACGGTTGCGTGCGACGCCGTGGGCGCCGCTGCTCCTATTGTACGCCGCTTGCCGTCGCCCACATCGCGTGGAGGCGCGACGCGGTCGTCGCCGCCTATACTCGCGGCGACCGAGGTTGATGACCGGAATGGTGAGAAGGGGCGACATATGCGCTGGTTTGCTCTGGCTGCGGCGGTGATCGGCACGCTCGGGATCGGCCTCGTTGCCGCGACTCCCGCGGCGGCGCAGTCGAGCGCGCCCGCGAACTTCTACGGCAAAGGCGGCCCGCTGAAGGCCGGCGATCGCGTCGCGATCCTCGTGAACGGCGTGACCTGCGGCACCTCCACCGTGAACGCC
Organism: Dehalococcoidia bacterium; assembly: GCA_041674885.1. Lineage (GTDB taxonomy): Bacteria > Chloroflexota > Dehalococcoidia > UBA2979 > UBA2979 > RH-chloro-G1. The sequence goes on along the minus strand of JBAYUZ010000016.1, from coordinate 29,183 downwards.
TCGCTCGAGTGGGCCGTCGCCGTCGCGACCAGCGCTCCCTGCGCCCCGACCGAGGGTGTTGCGGTCAGCGCCACCGTCAACGGTGGGGCGGCGACGCTCAGCCCGGCGGCGGTGTGGAAGGTCGGCGGCACGCCCCCGGACATCGCCAACGGCTACGCGATCAGCGTGGCGGGCGGCACGACCTCGACCGGTGGGACGCCGACGGCGCCCGGCACCAGCGGCCTGCTCTCCGGCAGCGTCCCGCGCAACGGCGGCTACGGCATCATCGCCGTGAACGCCGCCGCCACCGTCCAGCAGGTCGCCGAGGTGACGGGCTGCCCGATCGGCACCATGGCGCTCTACGCCACGTCCGGGGGAACCTTCCTGGCATACGTGCCCGGGACGACGATCGGGGCGGTGAACGCCGCCTTCCTCGCCGCCTTCCCCAACGGCAGCGTCCCCTCCGGAACCGCGCTGCTGGGCAAGTGCGTCTAAGGAGCCACCCCCGGGCGCTTGCCCGTGTTCTTGACCGAGTATCGAGGCCCGACTAGCCTATCTCGGCCCACGTTGTCACACGCCTATACCCTGGGAGCATCGTCCGATGCCGGATACGTACGCCGCTGAACCCCGCACCACGCTCGGCAAGTCCGTTGCGGCTCTCCGCCGCGCCGGCACGCTGCCGGCGAACATCTACGGCCGCGGCGTGGAGTCGACCGCCGTCCAGATCGCCACGCGCGATGCGCAGTCGCTCCTGAAGGCGCACGGCATCAACGGCCTGGTGAACCTGCAAGTCGCCGGCGAGGTCGCGCCGCGCACGGTCGTTGTGCGCAACACGCAGCGCCACCCGGTCAACCAGCAGCTCCAGCACCTCGACTTCCTGCAGGTCGACCTCAACCGCAAGATGCAGGCGCACATCCCGGTCGTCGTGACCGGCGAGGCGCCTGCGGTGCAGACCTTCAAGTCGGTCCTCATCCACGGCCTGAACTCCGTGCTGGTCGAGGCGCTCCCCACGGAGATGCCCGCCCACCTGGAAGTCTCCGTGAACGGCCTGGCCACGCCGGACTCGGCGGTTACCGTTGCCGACCTGGTTCCGCCCGCGGGCGTGACGGTGCTCTCGGCCGGCGACATCATGCTGGCTCGCGCGAGCGGCGGCCGCGCCGCGACCGAGGAAGTCGTGCCCGAGGGTCCGCAGAAGCGCTAGCGCTCGCCTTGCTGTGACTCAACGCGAGGGCCGCACCCACGGGTGCGGCCTTCGTCATGCGTGCAGGCGTCCGAGGCTAGGCGAGTGCGAGCCGCTGCCGCTCCGTGTAGTCGGTACGGAGCTGGCCACAGGCCGCTGCGATCTCGACGCCGCGCTCCACGCGCACGGTGGCGTTGATGCCAGCCTCCTGCAGCGCGCGCTGGAAGGCTCGCACGCGCTCGCGAGAGGGACGGCGGAGGCCGGGGCCGGCCGTCGGGTTGTACGGGATGAGGTTCACGTGCGCCTGGATGCCGCGGATGCGCGTCGCCAGCACGCGCGCCTGCTCCGGGCTGTCGTTGACGCCCTCCAACAGCGCGTACGCGAAGGTCACCCGCCGCCCGGTCGCCGCGATGTACTCGCGCGCCGCACCGACCAGGTCGTCGATGGTCGTCCCGATCGAGGTGGGGATGAGGTGGTGGCGGAGATCATCGTCCGGCGCGTGCAGCGAGATCGTGAGGCCGACCTGCAGCTGCTCCTCGGCCAGGCGGCGGATGCCGGCGCGCAGCCCAACGGTCGAGATCGTGATGCCGCGCGCGCGCATGTCCATGCCGTCCGCCGAGACGAGCCAGCGCACCGCGGTGAGCGTCGCGTGCGTGTTCGCCAGCGGCTCACCCATGCCCATGAAGACGACGTTTGTGACGCGCTCGCTCCGTGAAAAGTGGAGCACCTGCGCCAGCACCTCGCTGGGGGTCAGGTTCCGCGTGAAGCCCTGCTGGCCGGTGGCGCAGAACACGCAGCGCATCGCGCAGCCGACCTGTGTGGAGACGCAGACCGTCGCTCGCTCGCGCTCCCCCGGCTCGTCGGGGTCGTAGCGCATGCGCACCGTCTCCACCTGGGCGTCACCGCCGAGGCCGAGCAGCACCTTCGTGGTCTCGCCGTCGTCAGCGGCGGTGGAGGCGAGCACGGCAGGCGCATCGACGCGGTAGGCGGCGGCGAGGCGCGCACGCAGCGCGGCGGGAAGGTCGGTCATCGCCTCGAAGTCGGTCACGCCGCGCTGCAGGAGCCAGCGCGACACCTGCTGCGCGCGGTAGCGCGGCTCGCCCCACTCGGCGAAGAGCCGCGTGAGCGCGTCAGGATCGAGGTCGAGGAGGTGCGGCAGCATCGTGATCGAGTCTACCAGTGAACCGGCTGTGCCCGGCCTTACCCGCCGAGGCGCGCGCCGATGAACGCGCGGTCGCCGCGCAGGTACTCCTCGATGTCGAGTGCGCGCTTGCCCGGGCGCTGGACGCGCAGCAGCGCGAGCGCCCCCACGCCGCACGCCACGACCGCGAGCGCGCGGCGATCGCCGAGCACCGCGTCGAGCGGGCTGCCGTCGCCGGCCAGCACCGTGCCCGGCGCCGCATCGATGCGGCCGGGCAGCGGCCACGCCTCGTGCACCGTCAGCGTGGCGTCGAGGTAGGTGGTCGTCGCCAGCGGCCACGGTGCGAACGCGCGGACGCGCCGCCAGATCGCCTCGGCTGATTGCGACCAGTCGATCACGCCGTCGGACTTCGCCAGGCGCGGCGCGTACGTCGCCAGCGCCTCGTCCTGCGGCTCGGCGCGGTGGTCGCCGCCCACCCAGCGCGGCAGCACGTCGAGCATCGCCCGGGCGCCGAGGTCGGCGATGCGATCGGTGAGCGTCCCGGCGGTGTCCAGAGGGCCGATCGGCGTCGCGACGCGCGCCGCCACCGGGCCGCCGTCGAGCGCGCGCACCACGACCATGATCGACGCCCCCGCCTCGGCGTCCCCCGCGAGAATCGCAGCCGCGACCGGGGACGCCCCGCGGTGCCGTGGCAGCAGCGAGGCGTGGACGTTCAGCACGCCGTGTGGGAACGCGTCCAGCAGGTGCTGCGGCAGGATGTGCCCGGACGCCGCCAGCACGCCCACGTCGGGCGCGAGCGCGGTCAGCGCCTCGGTCGTGTCGCGGCGGATGCGCTCGGGCGTGAGCGTCGGGATGCCCGCCTCGGCCGCCAGCGCGCCGACGGGCGTCGGCTCCGGCGTGCCGGCGCGACCGCGCGGGCGTGCGGGCTGCGTCACGACGGCAACGACCTCGATGCCGGGCGTGGCGAGGAGGCCGCGCAGCGTTGGCAGGGCGTAGTCGGGTGAGCCGAAGAAGACGACACGCATCGCTCGATGGTAGCGGTCGAGGCGGCTAGCGGCCGACCACCCACTGCTCGACGCGCTGGAACCGGCTCGCCGGCTCGAACAGCACCCCCGGCGCCGCGCCCTGGAGCGCCTGTGGCTGCACGTACAGCCGCCGTGGGTACTCGACCACCACCGCCGGAGCGAGGTCGACGAAGCGCACCTGGAACTGCCGATACAGGTCGCGCCGCTCCGTCCCATCCAGCGTGCGCCGCGCCTGCTCCAGCAGCCGGTCGGCCGCCTCGTCGTGGAAGCCCGCGACGTTGCGCCCGCCGGACGCGGCCTGCGAGGTGTGCCAGCCGCCGAACGGGTCGGGGTCGATGTCGGTCTGCCAGCCGAACAGCAGCAGGTCGTAGGCGCGCGGGCTGATGTGGTCGCGCAGCAGGTCGCTGGGGCTGAGCACGCGCACGCTCACCTCGACGCCGTGCGTGCGGAGCTGGCCCGCGATCGCCTGCGCAAGCGCCACCCGACGCGCGTCATCGTTCGTCAGCAGATCGAGGCGCAGCGGCTTGCCGTCGCGCTGCAGCGGCCCGCTGCCCTCTCGTCGCCACCCGGCGGCGATGAACAGCGCGTCCGCCTGTGCGGGCGTCGACCAGCCACCGGCCTCGTATGCCCACGAGCCGGGGACGATCACGCCGTCGCCGGGGAGCGCGGGCGAGTCCTGCGGGATGAGCGCGGGACGGTCGATGCTCGCCGCCAGCGCGCGCCGAAGCGCCGTGTCCGTGAGCGGCTCACGCTGGTTGTTCAGGTAGAGGATGTCGTAGGCGCCCTCGACCAGCGGTGTCGTGCGGAGGTCGCTGCGGGCGGCGACGGCGCGCAGCGCCTCGGGCGAGGGCGTCTCATCCAGCAGGGCCGCCGAGACCTGCCGCCCTGCGATCGCGCGTGCCAGCGCCGCCTCGTCGGCGTAGAAGCGCAACTCGAGCCTCGCAAGCCGCGGTGGGCCGAGGTGGTATGCGGCGTACGGCTCCAGCACCGCGTGCGACTCGTCGAGGGCGGCGAGGCGGAACGGGCCGCTGCCCACGGTCGCGCGGTTCGCCGGCGCCGTGAGCAGGTCGGCAGCGCCGAGCCCGTCGAGCAGGTGCTTCGGTACGAGGCCGAGCGAGGCGACGGTGAGGAACGAGGCGGAGGGCTGCGGCAACCGGAAGACGACGGTGCGCTCGTCCGGGACGATCACGATGACGCTCGCCCAGCGTGCCGCCAGCGTCGCGGCACCCTGGAAGCCGGGCGCCTGCACCGTCGCGACCGTGAACGCGGCGTCCGCCGAGGTGAGTGGGGCGCCGTCGTGCCAGCGCAGATCCGGGCGCAGGTAGAACGTGTACGTCAGGCCGTCCGGCGTGACCTCCCAGCGCTCGGCGAGGTCGGGCCGGGGCGTGCCGTCAGCGTCGATGCGGGTGAGGCCGGCGAACAGCAGCGCGGCCAGGTCGCCATCGACGGCGTTGTCGCGGGCGAACAGCGGCGTGGGGTACCTCGGCGCCCCAACCACGCCCTCGATGTAGCGCCCGCCACCGGCGGCCATGCGGTTCGAGGCGACGTACCAGCCGGCGGTGAGCAGCAGCAGCCCGCCCGCGAGGACGGCAAGGTAGAGCAGGCGCGATCGGCTCTGGCGATGCACGGTGGAGCCAGCCTCGCTAAGAGGCCGCGACGCTCCAGGCGGAGAAGAGCAGGAAGACGGCAACCAGCACGATGGTCATGCGGTGCATGGTCCGCTGCACGCCGCGGCGCGTGCGGAACTGCGACTCTTGCCCGCCAAGGCTGGCACCGAAGCCGGTGCCCTTGACCTGCAGGAGCACCAGCACCGTGAGCACGGCGGAGATGAGGATCTGGGCGATGCTGAGGAAGTCTCGAAGTGCCATAGGACGTGCAGGCTACCCGCCATGCGTCGCCTGAGCAAGCGCGCTAGCGGGTGGCGGCCTCCTCCCCGGCGGTTCCGGAGGTGACAGCAGCGACGGCGCCCGCGTAGACGCGGAGGTCACGCTCGAAGTACTGGCGCATCACGGCCGCCGCGAGCTGCTCCGAGTCGTGCCGGTAGCGCAGCTCGGGTGCCACGAGGTCGGCGAGGACGAGGCGGGCCGCGCCGTAGTCGGCGTCGCCGGGGGCGAGCACCGGCTGCGACTGCCACTCATCGGGCAGTGGCTCGGCGGGGAGGTTGCTGTTCGCCAGCACGACGTTCGCGATGTCATCGCGGCCCAGGTGCCTGCGGAGCGCAGCGTAGTGGTCGGCGGCGCTGTAGCCGTCCGTCTCGCCGTGCTGCGTTGCGACGTTCGAGATGTAGACCTTGTGCGCCTTCGAGGCGAGCAGCGCCTCGGACAGCCCGCGCACGAGCAGGTTCGGCAGCACCGAGGTGTAGAGCGAGCCGGGGCCGATCACGATCAGGTCGGCCTCGCGGAGCGCGCGCACGACCTCGGGGTTCACCGGTGCCGTGGCGGGCTCGATGAAGACGTCGCGGATCGCGGCGCCCGAGTGCGGGATCACCGACTCGCCTCGGACGGTGCGGTCGTCCTCGAGGTGCGCACCGAGCGTGATGTCGGCGAGCGTGGACGGCAGGATCGCGCCGCGTACGGCGAGTACGCGCGAGGTCTCGCGGATCGCGGTCTCCATGTTCCCGGTGACCTCGGCCATGGCGACGATGAACAGGTTGCCGAAGGAGTGCCCCGCGATGCCCTCGCCGGCGTGGTCGTCGAAGCGGTACTGGAACAGCTTCGTGACCAGCGGCTCGGCGTCGGCGAGCGCGGCGATGCAGTTGCGGATGTCGCCCGGTGGGATGACGTGCATGTCGCGGCGCAGCAGACCGCTGGAGCCGCCGTCGTCCGCGACCGTGACGACCGCGGTGAGGTTGCTGGAGTACGTCTTCAGGCCGCGCAGCAGCATCGAGAGGCCGGTGCCGCCGCCGATCGCGACGATCTTCGGGCCGCGGCCCTGCGTGCGGTGCGTGTAGATCTGCTCGACCAGCTGATCCTGGCGCTCGGCCGGGAGCAGCGCGGTGACGATCGAGCGGTTGAGCCGCCATGCGCCGTAGACCGTCAGCCCGGAGGCGATGGTGATGAACAGCAGCCCGCGTGCCCATCGAGGCATGAACTGCAGCGTCGCCGTGCCGACCCACTCCGGGAACGTGTAGGAGACGTACACCTCGCGCAGCAGGTACGCGAAGCCCAGGCCCATGATGATGACGCCAAGGAGCAGCACGAACAGCCAGCGCTTGACGTGCAGGCCGAAGTACATCCACTTCGAGAGGTTGGATCGAGTCATCGGCAGTCGCCCCAGACGCTGCCCCGCCACGATCCGGTATAGGCCCGGGCGCGGCGCTGGGTCAACTCGTTATCCCCGCGGCATGGCGAGGCGGCGTCAGGCATCGAGCTGGCGGCGCAGCGCCTCGGCGGCACCGTTGGCGTCAGCGCGGCCGCGCAACTGGCGCATGACCTGGCCGACGAGGAACTGGAGCGCGGCGGTCTTGCCTCCGCGGTAGTCTGCGACCGGCTTCTCGTTGGCGGCGATCACCTCGGCGGCGACGCGGTCGATCTCGGCGGTGTCGCGCACCTGGGCGAGGCCGCGCTCCGCGACGATCGCCGAGGGCATCGCGCCGGACTCGAAGGCCACGTCGAGGACCTCCTTCGCGGTCGTCCCGGTGATGGTGCCGTCCTCGGTGATGCGCACGAGCTCGGCGACGTGGGCGGGGGTCACGAGGATCTCGCTCCATTCGCGCTCGCCGCCGGCCTCCGAGCGGCGGAGGCGGGCGAGGTCGCCGATGATCCAGTGGGCGACGGCGCGCGCTCGAGCCGTGCGCGCCGCCGCCTCGGTGACTCCGCTGACGGCGAGGCCGACCGTCTGTTCAAACGCATCGGCCTCGATGCGCGTTTCGGTCAGCTGGTGCGCGTCGGCGGGCGCGAGGCCGTACTCGGCCTCGAAGCGGGCGCGACGGGGGTCCGGCAGCTCCGGCAGGCTCGCCCGCAGCACGTCGACCTCGTCCGAGGTGATGCGCAGCGGGGGCAGGTCGGGCTCCGGGAAGTAGCGGTAGTCGTGCGCCTGCTCCTTGGAGCGCTGGCTGACGGTCTCGCCGGTCGCGTCCACGTAGCCGCGCGTCTCCTGCTCGATCGTGCCGCCGGCGCGGAGGATGGCGGTCTGACGCTCGACCTCGGAGTCGATCGCACGCTGGATGGCGCGGAAGGAGTTCATGTTCTTGACCTCCACCTTCGCGCCCAGGGTCTGCGAGCCGACGGGGCGGATCGAGACGTTGGCGTCGCAGCGGAAGGAGCCCTTCTCCATGTCGGCGTCAGAGACGTCGATGAAGCGGACGACCTGGCGGAGCTTGCGGAGGTAGGCGACGGCCTGCGCGCTGGAGTGCATGTCGGGCGTGGAGACGATCTCCATGAGCGGCGAGCCCGCGCGGTTCACGTCCAGCAGCGAGTAGCCCTCGCCCACGCCGTCGTCGCGGTGCAGCAGGCGCGCGGTGTCCTCCTCGAGGTGGATGCGCTCAAGGTGGACATAATGCGGCACCCCGTCGACCTCGATGTCCAGCCCGCCGCCCAGGCAGAGCGGCTGGTCGTACTGCGAGATCTGGTAGCCCTTCATGAGGTCGGGGTAGGGGTAGTTCTTGCGATCGAACTTGGAGAAGTCCGGGATCGCGCAGCCCAGCGCGAGGCCGGTGCGGATCGTGTACTCCACGGCCTTCCGGTTGATGACGGGGAGCATGCCGGGCATGCCCATGCAGACCGGGCAGACATGCGTGTTGGGCTCCGTGTCGAAGTAGGCCGCCGAGCAGCCGCAGAACATCTTCGATTCGGTCTTGAGCTGGCAGTGCACCTCCAGCCCGATCACGGTCTCGTACTCGGTCGTCACGTCAGTCGTCATGCGCTGATTGTAGCCCGGGGGTGCGGATTGGGGTTGGGATGGGCACTCCATCCGTCGGCGCTCTGAACGGAACGACGGAGGACGATTCGTTGGCGATACCCGTGAGGCGGCCTAGCCGCCAGTCTGGCCATCCCAGCTCGACGGCTAGACCGTGGAACGATGTCTTGCCGCGACGCAATACAGCCTTCACTGCGTTCGGGAGCGCCTCAGGGTGTTCCGGCTCAGGCTCGTTGGGTTCGCCGCGATGCCATCCGCGCGCCCTGATCTGCACGTACGCACTGCGATACTTTGCAGCAGTGATGAGACCCAAGTCATAGGCTCGTCGGACGATGGCCGCGATGCTCACCCCCCACCGCGCTTTCAGGTCGAACAATGCTGGCCAATGCAGACGTTCAGCGCGCGGGAATTCCCGCCGAAAGGAGGTCGCGGGAAGTAACAAGGCGCTCGCGAATCGGTCGGCTTCCCGCTCTTCGGCTTGCGTGACGGACGGTGATGCCCGGTGCAGGACGATGTGTCCGAGCTCGTGCGCGAGATCAAACCGGCTTCGACTCGGACTTTGCTTGCTTACACTCTGAACCATGATCGGTCGCGGCCCGTGCCATGACACGGCATCGATTTCGTCCTGATCGATTGTGTCGCAGACAACGACCCCTGCACGTTCAACGAGCCGGGTCATGTTGGCGATCGGGCCGGTTCCTACAGCCCACCGTTCGCGGCACAACTCGGCCGCGGCGTCGATCTCCCACAGCGAGCGAACTTCTGTCGCTGGGATATCGAGTGCTGGGAACTTGACGCGGTACTGATCTTGCAGCTCGGTTGTCAGTTGATGGACGAGCGCGGCGTGCGCCACAGCCTGTCGGCGCATCCAAACACGCGCGGTCGATCGGCGGCGAAAGCTACAAGCCTCTTCGATCGGACGCTCATCCATCGATTTCTCAAAAAAGGTATCAAGAAAGCCAAGTTCTTCCGCAAGAGCGTGAACCAGTTCGGGGGAAGGGTTCCGCGCTCCGCGTTCGAGGAATTGAATCGACTGTCGGGAAGCGTCAACACGACGTGCTAGGTCGGACATAGAGAGTCCGGCCAGCTCCCGCGCGACGGTGAGACGGGTGCCGTTGAAGCACACGGAGTTAGTTGGCTTCCGTTTCATGTGACGCAGCAGCATCGGTGTCGTCGATGTCAGGTTCAACTGCATCGAGATCGACTGGCATATCGAGCTCCGCTCCGACCGCGTTAATCGTCGTGACGTCGGCACCGACCTCATCTGGGCGAACCGTGTACATGTCGAGTAGCGCGATCCCATCCGGCTGAAAGAGGCAGATGCTCAACGTGTCGTCATCGATGAACAACCGCAAGACAGCCTTGGGTGTGTTGAGCGGCACTGCCGCGAAGTTCTCATCGATACCGAAGAAGGTGGGTTTCTCTCGGAGCTCCCGCGGCGAGGGGATAGTGCGTGACGGGCGGGGCTGGCTAGGATCGTCGTAGCAGAACTTGATCGCTGGCGAGCCTCCGAAGTGGAGGATGCACTCGTTGTTCTCGTATCGAACCTGCAGGGACTCCACGAAGCCTTCGGCGTCCAGCAGGCGCCTGACCGTGCGCTCGTATCGCATGATGCCGAACGTCAGGCGGCCGTCCCCCTTGTGTGGCTGGAGCGTTTCATCCACTTCGTGGGTTACGCCCCGGATGAAAGGAAACAACGCCCGCAGGCGGGTGTCAGTCACGTCGGGGTGTGCGTACCAACCTGGATTCATGCCGAGCTCTCCTATGTGCCCGCCCCCTCTTGTCTCTGCGATTATATAAAGAATCGTTGCCAAACGCTACTAATGTGCCAAACGCTACTGCTTCGCCGGTGTCACCTTGAAGGCCGATCTGTGGATGCGCGGCCCCCGCCTCCCCCATCCCCTACACTCCCCACATGCCCGCGCGACGCCCCACGCCACCTCGACCGACTGACCCGCGAGGGCAGCAGGCTGGCCTGTTCGCCAACGTGACGCCGGGCATCGAGCCGCTGGCGGCGCGGATGCGCCCGCGCGACCTCGACGACTTCGTGGGGCAGGAGCGCGTGGTCGGGCCGGGGCGGCCGCTGCGGCGGATGGTCGAGCGCGACGAAGTGCCCTCGATGATCCTGTGGGGGCCGCCGGGGTCGGGGAAGACCACGCTCGCCACGATCATCGCGCACCACACTAGGCGGCGGTTCACGCAGATCTCCGCCGTCACCTCGGGCGTCGCCGACCTGCGCGCGGCGATCGCGGAGGCGCAGCAGGCGCGCCAGCGCGAGGGTCTGGCGACCATCCTCTTCATCGACGAGATCCACCGCTTCAACCGCGCCCAGCAGGACGCGCTGCTCCCCTACGTGGAGGATGGCACCGTCACGCTCATCGGCGCCACCACGGAGAACCCCTCGTTCGAGGTCGTCGCGCCGCTGCTCTCCCGCGCGCGCGTCTTCCGCCTCGAACCCCTCGACGTGCCGCAGATGTGTGAGGTGCTGCGCCACGCCATCGCCGACCCTGTGCGCGGCCTCGGCGGCCAGGGCGTGCGCGCCGACGACGACACGCTGCGCGCGATCGCGGAGTTCGCCGCGGGCGACGCGCGCACCGCGCTCAACGTGCTGGAGTTCGCCGCCGCCCTCACCGAACCGGACGACGAGGGCGTGAAGCTGCTCACCCCGAACTCCGTCGAGGCCGCCTCGCAGCAGCGCACGCTGCGCTACGACCGCGTCGGCGACGCGCACTACGACACCGTGTCGGCGTACATCAAGTCGGTGCGCGGCTCGGACGTCGACGCCTCGCTCTACTGGCTCGCGCGGATGCTGGAGGCGGGCGAGGACCCGTTGTTCGTGGTGCGCCGCATCGTCATCCTCGCGGCGGAGGACATCGGGCTCGCCGACCCGCAGGCGCTGCCGCTCGCCGTCGCGTGCCAGCAGGCGGTGCACTTCCTCGGCATGCCGGAGGCCGCGCTGCCGATGGCCGAGGCGACGGTCTACCTCGCGCGTGCCCCGAAGTCGAACTCGGCCTATGCGGCCTACAAGCGCGCCGTCGAGGACGTCATGGCGAGCCGCAACGACCCGGTGCCGCTGCACCTCCGCAACGCCGCCACCAGCCTCATGCGCCAGTTCGGCTACGGCCAGGGCTACCAGTACGCGCACAACTACGAAGGCCACGTCGCGCCCTCGCAGACCTACCGCCCGCCCTCCGTCGAGGGCCACACCTACTACGAGCCGGGCACCCTCGGCGCTGAACCCCGCGAGGGCGAGGCGTAGCCCACTCGGGCGCGATTCCAGTTGTGCTAGCATCCCGACCGTGGCGACTCAGGACGATCCGTTCAGCGTGCTCGGAATCTCCCCGTCTGCGGACATGGCGGTCGTCGACGCTGCCTATCGCGCTAGGGCACTCCAGTTCCATCCCGACATCGCCGGGGCGGACAGCACGGCGAAGATGCAGCAAGTGAACTGGGCTCGCGACGAACTCAGGCGCGATCTCACCGGCTGGCGCGAACGCGTCTTGCGTGAGCAGGCGGCGAGGCAGGTCATCCGCGTGCCGTCCTCGAAAGCGACGCCAGCGCAGAGCAGCAACGGCTCGGTGGCTCCGTCGACTGCATTAGGATGGGTACAAGTCGCCCCGCAGGTCCTCATCCTCTCCGGTGTTGTTGGTGCGAGCGCTTACTTCCGAGCGTCCGGAGCACAGCGAGCCGATTCGATCCGGGTGCGCTTTCGAACATCTAGTCCTGTTGAGGTCTCGCGCATTTCCGACGACGGAGCCGGTGCGACTTTCGCGATTCGGATTACCTCGCTGCCGACGTTCACCGGCGATGATTCGTTTGTGGAACCCGTTGAGGTGAATGCTCCCGGGCTGTTGCCGAACTCCGTATTCGTCTCGATTCAGCCGATGTCCTCCGCGGCGCTATCTCAGCAGTACCCCACCGAACGGATCGCACCGGCGCGGCACGCCTCTGCTGACGCGCGTGTCAGCTTCGGCAAGTACAAGGGCCGTACGTTCCAAGAAGTTGGACTCATGGAGCCGAGCTACTTGGAGTGGATGCTTCGAGACGGTGCGGGGAGCGTCGTTGAACAAGAGTGCGCGCGCCTGGCGCTTGGTCTACCTGCAGGACTTCCGCTGCCGCCCGCTGGGCGTGGGCAAAAGCGACTCGGCGCCAAGACCCCGAAGCGCCGTCGGGGCGCTCTTCCGCAGGCTTCCGCATCTGCTCCGGAACCGCTCCCATCGCCGTTGACTCCACCCATTCAGGCCGCTCGCCCGGTTCGCGCGCTTCCCGATCCCACAAGGCCAACGGGCTTGCTGGGGATGATCCGGAAGCTCCTCGGGTAGCGACCTCGACTACTGCGGCAGCGTGATCAGCCTCGGCGAGCCGCCGAGCGCGACGGCGGCGGTCTGGAAGATGCCGTTCAGCTGGCTCGACTTCGGCAGGCAGAAGAAGTGGTCGCCGTCGAGGTTCTCCGGGTCGGTGCACGAGTCGTAGGTCGACTCGGTCGCCATGTCCGCGAGCAGGTGCACGACGGAGACGTTCTTGTAGGCACCCGAGGAGTCGGGGCACGTGTCCGACGTCGTCACGCCGAAGCCGACCGTCACGATCTCGATGCCATCACCCTTGGCCGCGGCTGCCGCCGAGGCCGCCGCCGCGCAGGTGTAGTCGGACGACGACCCCGCGCCACCGAAGTTGGGGGAGCCGTCCGTCTCCAGCAGGATGCCCTTGCGCACGCCCGGCCGGCCGTTCGCGAGCAGGTAGTTCCGCGCGGCGGTCACCGGCGTGCTCAGGTTCGTACCGGTGCCGGAGGTGTCGAAGCAGTTGACCGCCTTCGCGATCAGCGAGCTGTTGTTCACGGTGCCGTCGGCGTTCCGATACGCCTCGTTGTTGGGTGCGCCGATGCCGGTGAACGCGACCGGCACCCAGCTGGCCGTCGCGTACTGCGCGGCGCTCGCTGCCAGCCCGCGCGCCGGCGAGTTCGCCCCGCCGCAGGTGGAGCCCGAGGTCCTCGACGGTCCCAGGAAGCCGAGCGCCAGCCACTGGAGGTTCGGGTCGTACGTCTGCAGCAGCGCGCGCGTCGCGTTGCGCGCGTTGGTGATGTCGGTCGACGACATCGACCCCGTGCGGTCGATGACGACGACGAGGTCGATCGGGGTGTTCGGCGAGCCGCCGCAGAGGCCTCGGCAGGCAGCGGCGTTCAGGTTGCCGGTGTTGCCGTTCAGGATGCCCATCACGGGCGCCATGAAGAAGTCGACGTCCATGCCCGCGGTCACGACCAGCACGTTGCATTTGTCGCCCTCGGACGGGATGCAGTTGCTGACCGCCAACCCGCCTGCAACGAACCAGACCGCGTTCCCACCGGGGTTGCAGGCGACCGGGATGTCCGCCGGGTCGGGCACGCCGTCGTTGTTCCGGTCGCCGACGAGGCAGCGGAAGCTGATGTGCACATCCGCCGAGGTCAGGTCGGGTGCGTTCGCCAGCACGAACTCGAGCGCCTTCGACTCCGCCTCGATGGCGTTGTCGGGCAGCGCCTGCGCCCCCGCCAGCGCCCCGGCATCGACGGCGTTCTGGACGTTCTGGTGCTCGTGCCAGATGTAGCCGACGTCGATCGTCAGCGCCCCCATCCCGAAGAACGCCGTCATCGTCATCGCAAGGAGCGGCGCAGCCTGCCCGTGATCAGGGCGGAGCCACCCTCGGATCAGCCTCCATGCTGCGTGCATCGCCCTGCCTCCGTGCACCCGCTACTGGGTGAGACGGCCGGCCGGGCGGTTCCTTACAGGGGGGAGGGGATGACGAGGGCTGTGGTACCGGGGGAGGGACTCGAACCCCCACGCCTTGCGGCCGCCGATTTTAAGTCGGCTGCGGCTGCCATTTCGCCACCCCGGCATCGATCGAGCGTGATTGTCGCAGAGGCAGCCCGCTGCCGGTGTGGCGAGGCACGGGCTCTTGCGTAACGCCGCCTTTACACTTCACGGGAGGGGGACGGATACCCTCGACACAGGTCGAGGCGTATGCAGGCGCCACCGGCGCGGAGCGATACATGCGCGTACCTACCCTCCCCACCGCATCCGCCACCACCTGGGCAGGCCTCCGGAGTGCCGCCACCGCCTTTGGCTGGCGACGAGCGGCGATCAGCCTGGCCGTGCTGCTCGGTGCCGGGTTCGCCGGCCTCAAGGGCTACGAGCAGGTGCGACCTACCCCCGCACCCGCCGCGCCCGTCCAGACCGCCGCCGCCGCGAAGCGGACGATCGTCGAGCGCGTGTCGTTGCCGGGCACGGCGGCCTCCTCGCGCACCGCCAAGCTCTCCTTCTCCGCCAGTTCCAGCGGCGTCAGCGTCAGCGGCACCGTGAAGAGTATCGCCGTCCGTACCGGTGACGCCGTGAAGGCGGGCCAGGAGGTCGCGCGCCTCGACACGACCTCGCTCGACCTCGCCGTGCAGGCATCAAGGTCATCGCTGTCCGTTGCGCAACTCAGGATGCAGACGCTGCTCGCCGGCGCGCTGCCGCCGGATGCCGCCGCTGCAGAGCAGTCGGTCGTCTCCGCCAGCGCCGCCTACGCGAAGGCGGTGAACGACCTGAACGTGCTGCAAGGCGGCGCGACGGCGGGCGACCTGGCGACCGCGACGCAGGCGCTGCTCACCGCGCAGAACTCGCTCAACACCGCGCAGCAGGCGCTGGACGTGCTGCAGGCGCGCGCGCAGGCCGCCGGCGTCAGCACCGAGGCGCAGCAGGCGATCACGCAGATGCAGACACAGCAGGCGGCGGCCCGCACTGACCTCGACCGCGCCTGGGAGCGGATCGCGACCGAGCGCGGCTTCGCCGCCGGCCAGCGGTCCGCGCTCACCGACCTCGAGAACGCCATTCGCACTCGGTGCACGCTGCAGGGCAACCCCGAGGCGTGCACGACCGCCGCACTCGCCGCGAAGGATGTCGCGAGCCTCGTGACCGCCGTGAACGAGGCCACGCCGAAGGTGCCCACCGACCTCGCCCCATTGCTCCCGAGGTTCATCGACGCCGCCGCGTCCGACATCGCCACGATCGGCGACCCGGCGTTCAAGCTGCTCCAGTCGGTCGCGGCGCTGCCGGGGCTGAACCAGCGCGCGAACAACGCCGTCCTCTCCCTCGGCGGCTCCGCGGGCGTGCCGAGCGCGGACGCGCTCGCCTCGGCGGTGCGCACGCGCGATGCCGCCGCTGCCGCCACGCAGGCCGCCCAGGCGAAGGTGAACGCGCTCGTGCAGGGCCCCACCGGCTCCGACACGCTCGTCGCCCGCAACGCCGTGGAAACGGCGAAGGCCGCGCTGGACTCCGCGAAGCTGAAGCGTGACCAGGTGATCAACGGGCCGCTCGCCAGCGACGTCGCGCTGCAGGAGCAGTCCGTGGTGCAGGCGGAGATCGCGCTGCGCCGCGCACTCAACGACCAGGCGGGCGCCGTGCTGCTGGCGCCGTTCGAGGGCGTGGTCGGCACGATCACCATGAACGTCGGCGAACCCTCCGGCACCGGCTCGGTCATCCTCATCGACCCGAAGGCGATGCAGCTGAACGCGACTGCGCAGGAGGCTGATGTCGCGAAGTTGAAGGTCGGCCAGAACGTCAGCCTCACGTTCGATGCATTCCAGGCGCAGGCGGTGACGGGCCGCGTTTCCTCGATCGCACCGGCCGCGGACGTGGTGCAGGGCGTCTCCTCCTACGCGGTGGTGATCGAGGTGCTGCAGCAGGCCGCGCGCGCCGGTGCCGCAAGCCTCGACCTGAAGGCCGGCATGGCCGGTACCGCCGGCGTCGAGATCCAGCGCATTGAGAACGTGCTCGCCGTCCCTTCGCGTGCCGTGAAACGACAGGGGCGTGCGCAGGTCGTACAGGTGCTGACCGCCGCCGGCGAGCAGGAGGTGCGTACGATCCGCACCGGTGCCACCGACGGCACCTACAGCCAGGTGCTGGAGGGCCTGCAGGAGGGCGAGCAGGTCGTGCTGCCCTCGCCCGCGACCACCACTACGACGGCCAGTGGCACCGCTGCGGCGGGCACCGGTGCGGGTGCAGGCGTCGGCCCCGGCGTCTTCGGCCCGCCGCCGGCAGGCCGGTAGGCCGAGGCGCCAGCGTGTCTGCCGAGCAGCGTCCAACCATTCGCGTACGCGACCTCACCAAGTCATATCGGCTCGGCGATGAGACGGTCTATGCGCTCGCGGGGGTCTCGCTCGACGTGGCGGAAGGCGAGTACGTCGCGATCATGGGTGCGTCCGGCTCCGGCAAGTCGACGCTCATGAACATCCTCGGCTGCCTCGATCGCCCCAGCAGCGGCACGTACGAGCTCGACGGTGTCGATGTCGCCTCGCTCTCCGACGACGACCTCTCGACGGTGCGGAGCGAGAAGATCGGCTTCGTCTTTCAGAACTACAACCTGCTGCCGCGCATGCGCGCCGTGGATCAGGTGATGGTGCCGCTCATCTACCAGCGCGCCACAGACCGCGAGGCGCGCGCGGTCAGCGCCCTCCAGCGCGTGGGCCTGGGGCAGCGGCTCTGGCACCGACCGACCGAGATGTCGGGCGGCCAGCAGCAGCGCGTCGCGATCGCGCGTGCGCTGGTCACGAACCCCAGTGTGCTCTTCGCCGACGAGCCGACCGGCAACCTCGACAGCCGCGTCTCGGAGGAGATCCTTGCGCTACTGCAGGAGCTGAACGACAGCGGAGTGACGATCATGATGGTCACGCACGAGCCGGACGTGGCGCAGTGCGCGAAGCGCATCGTGCAGATCGGCGACGGCCGTGTGATCGCCGATGCACCCGTTATCGACCGCCGCCGCCCGCACCATCTGGCTGCGCCGCTCCCCGAGGATGTGGACGCGCCGAGTGAGCAGGCGAGCGCCGCCGCGCAGGCGTCGATGCAGCCCGCGGGTGGGGGCGCCTAATGTCGATCGCCGACAGCCTGCGGGTCGCGTACGACTCGCTGACCGCGCACCTGTTGCGCACGCTCCTCGCGATGCTCGGTCTCGTCATCGGCGTCGGCGCGGTGATCACGCTTCTGGCCGTCGGCCGAGGCAGCCAGGACGACGTGCAGCGCAACATCCAGTCGCTGGGCACGAACCTGCTCACCGTGCGCGCGGGCGCACCCTCGCAGGCCGGCGTGCGACAGGCCGCCGGCAGCCGCCCCACGCTCACCTACGAGGATGCGCAGGCGATCCTCGCCCCCGGCGCTGTCGAGCATGTCGCCTCGCTCACCGCGGAGCAGAACGTCCCCGTGCAGCTGGTCGTCCCTGGCGGCAGCAACTTCGCGACGCAGGCGATCGGCACCGACGACCTGTACCCGATCATCCGTAGCACTCCGCTCGCCAGCGGCGAGTTCTTCACCGACGAGCATGTTCGCACTTCGGCGCCCGTCGTCGTGCTCGGCGCGAACGTCGCGACGCAGCTCTTCGGCACCGAGAGCCCGGTGGGGCAGACGGTGCGCCTGAGCCTGGGACGCGCCGGCACCTCATTCACCATCCTCGGAGTGCTCAACAGTCGAGGCGGCACCGCGCTCGGCAACCTCGACGACCGCGTGCTCGTCCCGATCACGACGATGTCGAAGACGCTGATCCGCGCCCGTGCAGCGAGCGGCGGCACGTTCGTCTCCTCGATCGTGATCCAGGCGGATCAGCCGGAGCAGATGCCCGCCGCGATCCAGTCGATCGGCCAGCTGCTCCGCGAGCGTCACAAGGTGACCGAGGACGACTTCCAGATCACGAGCCAGCAGGACGCGCTCGACACCGCCGCCGGCGTGGCGCGCACGCAGTCGTTCCTGCTCGGCAGCATCGCAGGCATCTCGCTCGTCGTGGGTGGCATCGGAATCATGAACACGATGCTCGTGTCGGTGACGGAGCGGACGCGCGAGATCGGCATCCGCCGCGCGGTCGGCGCCCGGCAGCGCGATATCCTGCTCCAGTTCCTGGTCGAGGCGATCCTCGTCTGCGTCGTCGGCGGGCTCGCGGGCGCGGGAACGGGCGTCGCGCTCTCGTGGCTCATGGATGACCGCACCATCCTCGGCCAGGTGATGCACACCAGGCTCACCGCGGACGCGGTCGTGCTCTCGCTCGCCGTCTCGATCGGGATCGGCGTGTTCTTTGGCTTCTACCCCGCATCGCGCGCGGCCCGCCTGCGCCCGATCGAGGCGCTGCGATACGAGTAGTCGAGGCGCCGCTGCGGCGGTCGCTTCCGGAGGTGCCGCGTGTACGTGAACTTCAGCCGATTCCTCGCGGGCCTTGCCGTCGTCGGCGTGCTGTTCGGTGTCGTCTTCGGCGTCGGCGTCGCGACCGGACGCGCACAGCGCCCCGCCGCTGTGGTGGCAACCGCGACCACGGGCGCCGCATCGAGCGCGAGTGCCACACCCCCGGGCGCCGCCCCGTCGGGCGCCGGGGCAGGCACGGGTGGTGGCGCCTTCGGTGGTGGCGGCGGCGGAGGCGCGCCGCTCACGGGCGCGGTGGAGACCGTCTCGACGACCACGATGGCGGTGAAGACCGCTACCGGCGAGACCGTGAACGTCACGCTGAACAGCCAGACCGCCGTGCGCCGCATCGAGTCCGGCACGGTGCAGGATCTGAGGCAGGGCGACCAGGTGATCGTGGCGCGCGATGCCGCCTCGGTCGCGACCTCCGTGCAGGTCGTGCCGCCGGGCACGTCGCTTGGTGTTGGCGGTGGCGCGGGGCCGCGCGGTGGTGCCGCGGCGACCGGCACGCCTGCAGCGGGCGCAACGCCCAGCGGCACACCTCAGCGGCGCGGCCAGTAGGCCGCCCGGGTGCTACGCCTCGACCGCAGCGTCCGAGGCGGGCCAGAGCGCGGCGGCACAGCGCATGTGCTGCTCGATCGCCGCACGGAGCGCCTCGGGCTCCAGCTCCAGCCGACGTGCGAGGTAGGCGAACGCCTTCGTGTCGGCGTGCGGGATCGTCAGGTCGCGCGCGTTGCCGCGCACCACGCGCAGCGCGTCGATGAGCCGCCGCAGGAACGCGTACGCCTCGCCGACCTCCGCCGCGAGCGCAGCATCGACGTGCCCGCTGGCGGCGAGGCGTTCCAGCGCACGCATCGTGTTCGGCGTGCGCACGCTCGCGTCGTGCGCACCCACCTCGATCTGGCGTGCTTGCACCCAGTACTCGATGTCCACCACGCCGCCTCGGCTGTGCTTCGCGCTCACCTCGTCGTCCGGCACGAGTTCCGCTGCCTGCCGCTCGCGCAGGTGCGCGATCTCGGAGCGATCGAGGGGCGCGCCCGAGTAGACGAAGGCGTCACGCACCGCCTCGACCTGCGCGCCCAGCGCCGGATCGCCCGCGACCGCGCGCAGCTTCACGTGCGCGAGCCGCTCGAACTGCTGCGCGGCGCCATTGGTCGCGTAGTACCCGCGCAGCCCGTCGAGGCTGGAGGCGAGCGGCCCGCCGTCGCCGTGTGGCCGGAGCCGCAGGTCGACCTCGAAGATGCCCGCGGTGCGCGTCGCCAGCGCCTCCATAAACGCGCGCACCCACGCCTCGAAATAGCGCTCGTTCGGCTCGGGGCTCGCGCCGTCCGTCGCGCCGTCGCCCGCGTACGCGAACAGCAGCTCGATGTCCGAGGCGAAGCCCAGCTCCTGCCCGCCGAACTTGCCCAGCGCGAGGATCGCCCACGGGCAGGGCTCGCCGCCCGCCAGGTGCGGCCGGCCCGCGTCCGCATCAACCGCCGCCTCCGCGAGGTGCGCCGCGGCATCGACGACCACCGATGCAAGCTCCGAGAGCTCCAGCGAGAACTCGCGGAAGCCGATGCGTCCGGTGATGTGCCGCAGGTCGATGCGGAACATCTCGTGATCCTTGAAGCCGTTGAGGGCGGCCCGACGCGCCTCGACGGGCTCGCGCGTGAGCGCGGCAGCGAGGTCGTCGCGCAGATCCGCCTCCGTCACCCGCCGATCGAGCGCCGCCACGTCCCCGACGAGCGGGAACAGGCTCTCGTGCTGCATGCGCAGGAAGTCCTCCCACAGGAAGGTGCTGGCGCCCATCACCTCGGCGAGCGTGCGCTGCGCCTCGCCACCCGCGAGCGCGGCGAGGCGCTGCGCCCAGTCCGGCTGCGCGAGGAGTTGCCGCGTGAGCGCGCCGAACTGCCGCAGCGCCTGCGCGGGGTCAGGGGCGAACGGGAGCAGCGCCGTGAACTGCTTAATGAGCGCCACCGCCGCGCGCACCTGCCGCAACCGCGCCTCGTCTGCCAGCGGCTCACCGTGGGCGCCGCCGATCGCCAGCACGTCGCGGGTCTCGCCGTCCACGGTGCGGATCTCGCCGCTCACGATGTTCACGTCCAGCAGCGCCAGCGCGTTCGTCAGCTCGAACAGGAAGCCGATCGTGTCCTGCCCCGAGATGCGCAGCAGCGTGTGTCCCTCGGCGGTCGAGGTGTCGATGGTCACGGGCCACAGGCGCGCCTCATCGGCGGCTTCCGGGCGCAGGGCCTCGCTCACGGCATCGACGACGCGACCGCGTGCCTCCTCCGCCTGCCCGGCGGCGAGCAGCGCGAGCAGCGCCGCGATCTCCGCGCGCAGCGCGGCCCAGCGCGCCTCGTCCCACGGCTCCCGCGGCCGCACCTCGAACACGTCGAGCAGGCGACCGACGGTGGTCAGCGTGGGCGGGGGCACGCGCATGCCGGGCGCCGCGGGGCGTCGGGCGCGCGCCGCTGCCGGCACGCGCAGCGTGAACAGATCCGCGGCGAGGATGTCGAGCCGTGCCGCCGCCAGCGCGCCCGCGATCAGCGACAGCGCACCGACGTGATCGGCGGCCGCGACCGTGAGCACCCATGTGCCCGGTGCGTCGCCGGGGCGCGCCTCCAGTGCGACGACATCGACCGCTCCGACGCTCGCGATGAGATCGAGGTGGCGCTCCTGCGTCGCCGCCGGGAAGCGTGCGTACGCTGCGCCTGCCTGCGTGCGCAGCGCATCGAGCGTGAGCGGCGGCACCGGGCTTGCGGTCATCGCCTCATCCTAGCGCGCCGGTCCCGGTCGTTGCGCCCTCGAAGGCTGCGTTACGCGCCCGGCTTCGCGACCAGCAGGATCTGTGCCTGCACCGTGTCCTGCACCTGCACGCTGGGCGTGTTCGGCGGCTGGACACCGAGCTCCGACCACGTGAACGAGGTCGTCCCGAGCAGCGACAGCACGTTGTCCGCGTCCATCCGCGCCTCGACCTCGAAGGCGATCGGTGCCTCCTTGCCCAGGATGCTGATCCGTCCGCTGACGCGCTGCTTCACCGTCTCCCCTGGGGTGTACGACGCGGGCAGCGCGCCGATGCTGTCGATCGTCACCGTCGCCATCGGCTGGCGACTCCACTGCTGGCGGATGAACTGGTCGCGTCGCGGCTGATCGCTGCTGAACTTCGTGAGGTCGATCTCGATCGTCGATGGGCGGCCGTCGAGGGTGATCCGGCCGGTGAGTGCCGCGTTCTTCATCGTCGCGTCGTTCGGGAGCGGCAGCTGCGCCAGCTTCTCGCGCACCACGAACTGCGACTGCGATCCCTCGCCCACCACGAAGGTGACGCCGCGCACATCTGCGGCGGTCTTCGCGCCGCCCGCCGCGCGCGCAGTACCGCTCGCCGCAGCGGTCGCCGAGGTGCTCGCTGTGGCGGTGGCTGTCGAGGTTGCGGCGGCTGCCGTCGAGGGCAGCGCCAATGCCTCGCGCTTGGTGTCGACCTGCCCCATGAGCGCAACGCCGAGGCCGAGCGGCACGACGAGCGCCACCGCACCGGACCATGTCGGCACCCGGCGCGCGTCGATCATCGGCGTGAGCACGGCGATTGCGCCGAACGCGACGGCGGCCAACGGTGCCGCATACGCGACCAGCCCGCTCAGCAGCGACTCACCGAGGAATGCGGCAACCAGCGTCGCGAGGAACCCCGTCCCCACCACCGCCTCGAACGTGCGCAGGCGCGCGCGACCGAGGGCTGACCAGAGCGCGCCTGCCGCAACCGCGAGCACGCCCGTGCCGAGGCCGACCGTGAGCGAGTTCAGGAAGATGTCGTCGGGCGAGTGGAGCGGCAGCGAGAGCAGCACCGCTGCCAGCGCGCCCAGCGCTCCTGCGATCAGACCTGGTGCCATGCGCCGGAGCCTCCTGCGTGCGTATCCCCGCGAATCGATGGCGGTCATCTTCCCGGGTTTCGGTTGCCGGTGTGTGATCAAAGCGTCAACGTGGCGAGCAATGAGCGAGGATCTCGATCGGCTGCAGATGCGCTTCCAGCGGGGCACGCTGGTGCACCCATCGAGGGGTGCGCCCGGCCTCGTCGACCTCGCGGCCGCGTTCTGGGCCGCCGCCGAGGTGCCCGGCATCACCCTCACCCCCGCAGCGGAGCAACTGCGCGGGCGCATCGGCGAGGCACAGCACCTCGTGCTGGTCGTCGCGGACGGGCTCGGCCTCGACCTGCTCGAATCGATGCCTGCCGCGAGTTTCCTGTGGCAGCGGCTCGCGGGCGCCGTGACCAGCGTCTTCCCCTCCACGACCGCCGTCGCGCTGTCGAGCATCTACACCGCGACGTGGCCCGGCGAGCACGGCGTGACCGGCCACTGGATGCTCGGCCCCGGCGCGAGCGGGCCGATGACCGTGCTGACGTTCTCGAAGCGCGGCGACCGCGCCGACCTCCGTGCGAGCGGTGTCGAACCAGCCGAGGTGTTCCGTGCGCAGGGCCGCCTGGGCGCATCGCCGCGCGCGACGCTGTTCCTGCTGCCGGAGCGCATCCAGAACGGCGCGTTCAGCGAGTTCAGCGCGGGCGGCGCGGCGCGGGCCGGATACCGCAGCCTCGCGGACGGTGTCGATGCGCTCCTCGACTTCGTGCGCACGGCGCAGGGGCCGACGTGCAGCGTGCTCTACACGCCGCGCGTGGACGATGCCGCGCACGAGCACGGCCCCGCGCACCTGGAGGTCGTCGGCGCGGTGCGCGCGCTCGACGAGGAGTTACGACGGCTCTCGGTCGCCCTGGGTGAGGCAGGCCGCATCGTGCTCACCGCCGATCACGGCCACCTGCCCGTGGTGCGCGGCGGCGCGCGTGTGCTGCGGTGGGACGACGAGGTGGGGCGCCACCTGCGCACCGCACCGACCGGCGACGCGCGCGTTGTCTACTTCCACCTCGACCGCGACGCGGATGCCGAGGCGTTCGCGGGCGCGTTCCGGGAGCGCTACGGCGAGCAGTTCCTGCTGCTCACCCCCGACGAGGTGATCGAGGCGGGCCTGCTCGGTCCGACCGTTTCCGAGGTCGCGCGCGAGCGGCTCGGCGACCTCGTCGGCATCTCGATGGGGGCGGACGTGCTGGAGTTTCGCCCGGCGGGCGGCAAGGCCGACCCGCGACTCACGCTGCGATCGCAGCACTCCGGGCTGACGGCAGCGGAGATGCGCGTGCCGGTCGTGCTGATCTAGCGCGCGCGGCGGCGCAGCTCCTGCGTCGCGCGGCGCTCGCTCTCGAAGATGCGCCGCACGGCCGCCTCCGTGACCTCTAAGTACGTCGTGCGCACGGCGTCGGCAGGTCCCACGCTCTCGGCGGCGTAGATGCCGTCCTCCAGATCCTCGATGCGGTAGCGCAGCATCCGGCCGCCCTCGTCGGGCATCGCCGTCTCGTCGTGCGACTCCATCGCCAGCCGGCGCAGCCCGTCGCCGCTCAGCACCAGCAGCGCGAGCGCGCCCGTGGAGACCCCCGCGCGGTACTCGGTGATGACGTGCGGCGCGGCGATCCGCTGCTCCGTGCGCACCAGGTTCAGGCCTCGCGTCTCCACGCCGTCCAACAGGTCATCCTCGCGCAGCCCCCAGTGCCGCACGGTGACCGGCTCAACGCGGATCACGAGGCGCTCCGTGAGCGGGCGGCTCCGGTACTGCGGGTAGCGGTCGCGCAGCGCCGAGAGCGCGCGCGCGTGCTCGTCGCCGCCGTCCAGCACGGTCGCGCGCCCGCGCGCCTCGACCCAGCCGAGGCGCGTCCAGTCCTCGCTGTACTCGTCCCACAGCAGCGCGGCCTCGGGGTTGAGGTAGAGCGCGCGCAGCCCCGGCGTCTCACCCTCGTCGCCCGCGACCGTGACGACCGCGCCATCGAGCAGCGCAAAGCGGATCGCGAGCAGGTGCGGACCATCCTCGGCCGTGAGCGCCAGGCGCGCCGTGCGCTGCCGCTCGATGAACGCCTCCACCGGCGGGGGGAGCTGCACGCTAGTAGCCCCGTGCCGTGTCGACGACGTTCACCAGCGGCTCGCCACGGAGGAAGCGGCGCAGGTTCTCCTCGAAGATCGCCGTCGCGCGCTCGTAGTAACGGTCGGTGCCCGCCGCGACGTGCGGCGTGAGCACGAGGTTGTCGAGGTCCCACAGCGGCCAGTCGGGCGGCAGCGGCTCCTGCGCGAACACGTCCAGCGCCGCGCCCGCGATGCGCCGCTCGCGCAGCGCCTCGGCCAGCGCCGCCTCATCCACCAGCGATCCGCGAGCGACGTTGATCAGCACCGCGTCACGCTTCATCAGGCGCAGCGCGCGCGCATCGATGAGTTGTGCAGTCTCTGCCGTCGCCGGTGCGGAGAGCAGCACGTAGTCGCTCTCGGCCAGCAGCGCGTCGAGTTCGGACGGCGGCAGCGCCTCATCGACGAGATCGTGGGGGCCGCGCTCCGTGAACGATCGGCGCATCCCCAGCACGCGGCAGCCCAGCGCGCGCGCGCGTCGCGCGACCTCCACCCCGATCGTGCCGAGTCCGACGATGCCGAGCGTCGTGCCCTCGACCTCGCGCGGCATGTAACGGCGGTAGCGGTGCGCCTGCTGGTCGCGGAAGACCTCCGGCCAGCCCTTCGCGAACAGCAGCATCGTCCCGATCACCCACTCCGCGATCGGCCCCGCCGACATCCCGGCGGCCGAGGTGAAGACGACACCGCCGGTGAGCGCAGGGTTCACGCGCTCGGCGCCCGCGTGGAGCAGCTGCACCCAGCGCAGCCGCGGCGCGATCGCGGGGAGATCGAGGTCGGGCAGCGCGCCCGCCCACGATGAGTAGAGGATGTCGGCGCTGCCGATCGCCGCCTCGATCTCCGCGCGCGGCGTCGTCGCCTGCAGCTCGCTCGGGTAGGGCAGCCGCCCGCCGAAGGCGGCGCGCGTCCCGGCCCCCAGCGTGCGCACGCGCAGCGAGGCGTCGACGGCGGCGATGCGCTCGACGATGTGTGGCGCGAGATCCAGCGTGACGAGTACGTCCGTAGTCATAGATACTCTCAACGGTACCGCTCCCGCGCGTTGCGGGCAGGCCCCCACCGGTACGCGTCCCCGAGAGATCAACGGGCATCCACGCGATACCGCGGAGGCAGCATGTCGGTGCGACTGCTCGGACTCCTCCTGCTGCTGGGCGCGGTGCTGGCGGCGTGCGGCCCGCAAGCCGCGTCCGAGGTCGCACGTGCGACCACCTCGCCGTCTCCCGCCACCGCGACCGCCGCCCGCACACCCGAGGCAACCGCGACGGTCACGCCCGCGCCCGCCACGCCAACCTCGACGCCTGCAGCGGGCGCAGGCGGGATCGGGCAGGTAGGCGCCGCGCCGCGCGATGTGCTGCGCATCCAGGCGCTCCCGCGCGCGCTCGGCGACCGGACGCGCCTCGTCGTCGTCGACCCCGGCCACGCGGAGGACGAGGTTGGTGCGGCGGCGAACGGCGTCGTGGAGAAGCACTCAAACCTCGACATGGCGATGCGGGTCGAGGCGCTGCTGCAGCAGCAGGGCGTCCGTGTCGTGCTCACCCGCCGCGCCGACGAACGCACCTACGCGCCCGGCACCGTGATCCAGGGCAACAGCGCCACGCGGCGCGACCTCCAGGCCCGCATCGACCTCGCGAACGACCTCAACGCCGACTTCTTCGTCTCGCTCCACTCGAACGGCGCAGCAAGCACGGCGGAGCGCGGTGTCGAGGTGTACTGGGACAGCGGTCGGCCGTTCGCCGCGCTGAACCAGCAGCTCGCCACCTCGATCCAGGCGGCGGTCGTCGGCGAGATGGCGGCGGCGGGGATGCCGGTGACCGACCGCGGCGCGAAGGACGACGCCTGCCTGCGCTTCTTCCGAGGCCGCTGCTTCCCGCTCTTCGTCCTCGGTCCCGGTCGCAGCACGACCGGCGAGGAGATCATCCAGCGCGGCGGCAGCCCCGCGGAGCTGGGCCTTGCGCCGGGGCAGACCTCGGTCACGTCGCGTGCGACGCAGATGCCCGGCGCGCTCGTCGAGCTGCTGTTCATCAGCAGCCCGGAGGACGCCGCCCTCCTGCGCAGCGAGGATGCGCGCGACGCGATGGCGCGTGGCGTCGCGCGTGGCATCATCGAGCAGTTGAACCGGACGCCGCCGCGGTGAGCGCGATGGACGGGCGAGCGAGGTGACGGGTGGGCAGGTGAGCGGGGCGCCTCGACTCCTGGTGCTCGCGATGGGAACGCTGCTGCTCACCGGCTACGGCGGCATGCGCGCCTTCGCCGACGACGATGTGCGCCCGCTTGCGACCTCGACCATCGTCGCGGTGCCCGTCGTGCTCGCGACCGCGACGCCGCTCGCAACGCCCGAGCCGACCCCGCCGCCCCCGACCTCTACGCCCACGCCGACCGTGACCGCGACCGCACCACGCGCGCTCGCGCAGGGCGTGCCGGCCTCCAGGGCCGCCACCACTGGCGCCGCGAAGGCGGTATTCCGAGGCCCGACGAACCGCAAGTTCATCGCGCTCACGTTCGATGCCGGCGCGGACGTCGGCTACACCTCGCTCATCCTCGACACCCTGCGCGCGAAGGGCGTGCACGCGAGCTTCGGGATGACCGGCGCGTGGGCGGAGGCGCACCCCGACCTCGTCCGCCGCATGGCCGCCGAGGGCCATGACTTCATCAACCACACCTACAACCACGACTCCTTCACCGGCATCTCCACCGGCCGCCGTGCCATGCCGTTCGAGGAGCGCTCGCGCCAGGTGGAGCGCACCGAGGAAGTCCTGTACGCGCTCACCGGCAAGGTCGGGCGCCCGTACTTCCGGCCGCCGTACGGTGACTACGACTCCGGCGTGAACGCCGACATCGCACGCCTCGGCTTCACGCAGAACGTGCTCTGGACCGTCGACTCCACCGGCTGGCGGGGCGTCTCCGCGGGCACGATCGTCGATCGCTGCCTGTCGAACGCCGCGCCCGGGGCGATCATCGTCTTCCATGTCGGCTCGCAGTCGCTCGACGGCCCCGCGCTCGCCCCGATCGTCGATGGCCTCCGCCAGCAGGGCTACGCGCTCGGCACCATCCGCGAGCTCATCGAGGGCTGACGCTCGGCTTTCCCCACGCCCGGCCTATACTCGAAGTGCGCGGGATCGCGCGGAGGAGGCCACTGATGGACGGACTGCTGGGCCTACTGGTCGTGGTTGGGGTCGTGGTCGTCATCGGCCTGTGGGTGGTCGGCATCTACAACGGCCTGATTCGCCGCCGCCTCCGCGTCGATGAGTCGTGGGCGCAGATCGATGTGCAGCTCAAGCGCCGCCACGACCTGATCCCCAACCTCGTCAACGCTGTGAAGGACTACATGGGCTTCGAGCAGGACGTGCTCACGCGCGTCACCGAGGCGCGTGCCGGCGCCGTCGCCGCCGGGGCGCAGGGCCCCGTGCAGGCCGCCGCCGCCGAGAACCAGCTCACCGGTGCCCTCCGCTCCCTGTTCGCCGTCGTCGAGAACTACCCGGAGCTGAAGGCGAACCAGAACGTCCGCGACCTGCAGGAGCAGCTGGCGACCACGGAGAACCAGATCGCGTTCTCCCGTCAGCACTACAACGCGACTGTCCTGGAATACAACACCGCGATCGCGACGTTCCCGACGCTCGTCATCGCCGGGATGTTCAACTTCGCCCGCCGCGACTTCTTCGAGGCGGAGCCCGAGGCGACCGCGGTGCCGGAGGTGCGCCTCCGCTAGGCGGGAGCCGTGGCAGCCACCTTCTACACGCTGCAGGGGCGCAATCGGCGCAACTCGATGCTGCTGCTGCTGGCGGTGGCGGTCGTCTTCGCGCTGTTCGGCGTCGTCGTCGGCTACGCGGTGATGGGGACGCCCGAGGGTGCCTTTGCCGCCGTGCCGATCGCGCTCGGCGTCTCCACCGTGCTCTCGGTCGGCTCCTACTACGGCGGCGACGCGCTCGTGCTCGCCGCCTCGCAGGCACGCGAGGTGCGCGAGGGCGATGCACCGCAGCCGCTGAACGTCGTCCGCGAGCTCGCGATCGCTGCGGGCATCCCCATGCCGCGCGTCTACATCATCGATGACACCGCCCCGAACGCCTTCGCGACCGGGCGCGACCCGCAGCACGCCTCCGTCGCCATCACGACCGGCCTCCTCGACAAGCTCGATCGCGAGGAGCTGCAGGGCGTCATCGGCCACGAGCTGTCGCACGTCGGCAACCTCGACATTCGCTTCGCGCTGCTCGTCGGGGTGCTGGTCGGCAGCATCGCGCTGCTCGCCGACCTGTTCCTGCGCTGGACGTACTGGGGTGGCGCCCGCCGCAGCCGCGACCGCGAGGGTGGAGGCGGCGCGCAGGCGCTCGTCATGATCCTCGCGCTCATCCTCGCGATCCTCGCGCCGCTGTTCGCGCGGATGGTGCAGCTGGCGGTGAGCCGCCAGCGCGAGTACCTGGCGGACGCCACCTCCGTCGCGCTCACCCGCAACCCGGTCGGCCTGGAGCGCGCGCTGGCGAAGATCGCCGGCGATCAGGAGGTTCTGGAGGTCGCCAACCGCGCCACACAGCACCTCTACATCGTGAATCCGATCAAGAAGTTCGAGGAGCGCTCCAAGGGTCTCTTCTCCACGCACCCGCCGATCCTCGATCGCATCAACCGCCTGCGTGCCCTCCGCGGTGCATCGCCCGTGGATCAGAGCGAGGCCGCGCTGCTCGCCAGCCTCGACTAGCCTCGATTCCTCGCAGTTCCGCGTGCACGGGCGGCTCCCGATTGCCGCGATCTGGGTGCGCGCTCGAACATGGAACGCGAGGTCGCGAGCGGTCGTTGTGATCAGCAGGACACGGTGGGACACGAGGGACGCATGGCCGGTCGGGGCTGGTGGCAGACGGTGCGGGGCAGCGCGATCGCGACCGTCGT
>JBAYUZ010000015.1:0-33871 GCA_041674885.1 Dehalococcoidia bacterium | reverse complement strand
CTGCCGCTCCCGCGTGCGCTGGAGGAGCCAGTTGCGCGCCGACTCCAGATCGGTGATCGCCAGCGCATTCTCGCGCGAGGCGAACGGGCCGCGCTGGAATCCGCGGAGGCGGTCGATGCACACTTCGATCACGTCCTCGATGGTCGTGCCGTTGACGCCAACCTCAGCGACCGGGCCGAGTTGCCACTTGATCTCCCCGAACGGGCCGTAGCCGTTCGGAGTCGGAGGGGCGCCGACGGCGATCTCGACGTTCTTCCGGTTGTAGAGGGGGCTCGTCGCCGGGCTCCCGTCCATCGCCTCTTGCTTGATGTCGTCGGAATCCATGTCCTGCTCCTTCTGCTACTCGCCGCGCTCGATTGGCGGCAACGGCTTGATGCGACCGAACTTCGCGTCCTTCGCGATGACGTGGCCCTGGGGGGTGAGCTTCACTCGCGTCGTCCGCCGGAGGTTCTTCCCGGTGCGGATGCGCTCGACGTACCCGCGGGACTCCAGGGCGCGGAGGGCGCGCGAGATCGTGTCCGGGGGGTACGAGTCCTTGAACCATAGATTAGGACGCCACCGCACGGTGCCGTCCCACCGCTTGCCGTGGCGCTGCTCGCTCTTCGCGTCCGCCTCGCCGACGTCCGCGATGATCACGAACATCTGCAACTGGAGCCGCGAGAACTTCTCCGAGACTGCCTGGCCCATGCGCTGCTCCTGCCAACAAGAGTCTCAATAAGGACTCTAGAATCTCCCGAGGTGTCAATATCTCGTTGGCACCTCAATCTCTCATATCTGTGCATCGGTGCCAACTACAAAGGCCGTTTCGGACGTTTATGTCTCTACTGAGCATTTGCACGTATTGAGACTGGCCTATTGGCTCGCCTCCAGGATGCGGCGCCCAATCCACTCCACGACGGGCACGGCGATCTCCTTGCTTCGTGCGACGAAGTTCTGCTATCGGAACGATGCGTCCGGCCAGTAGATCGTCGAACTCCTGACGGTGCCGCTTCACCAGTTCGGCCATCGCGCGCAACTCACGGTCGGACTGCTCCCGACGCTTGCCGAACTCGCGCTCAATGCGGGCCGTGGGCGAATCGTCGAACGTGAGTTGTCCATGACGGCTCCCGTTCGCCCTCCAGCCGTGGCGTTCCGACGTCTGCGCGCACGTCATGCAGAGCATGAATGCGGCGCGCTGCTGGCCGTGCTTGTTGACCAGCGCGACGGCGTCGCCCCACGTGATGACCTTCGCGAACTCTGACACCGGCTTGCCGCACTCCGTGTCGTTGTCTGTCGGGTCGCGCCACGGCAGCGGCGAGCGGGCGATATGGGCCAGCGGCTCGTCAGCGGGCATCGTTCACCTCAGTCACCGCCAGGAACGCCCGGCAGTAGTCCTCGGGGGTGGCGTAGAGGAAATCTGCCTGCACTACCCCATGTCGGTCGAACACGGCATCGAAGAAATACTCGTCCAGCCTCGCCTCTGCGTGCTTCCCCATCTCCTTCACCGCTGGGACGATCCATCGGTAGACGGCGTTCCAGTCGGAGGTGAAGTCGGGGGTTGCAACGATCCCGCCTGCACGATCAGACGATTCCCAGATCGGAGATGTCCAGTCGCCGGGTATTTTCGTCCACCCGAGCCTCTTGCAGACGGCCTCGTTGAGCGCGGTTCGTTCATCACTCAGTTCGAGCATTACGAACCCACCTTCTCTGTGGTGCCGTCCCACGTGAACTGCCCTTGCGGACCGACCGGGAAGTGACCGCGGCAGGCGACACAGAAGGTGGCGCCGTAGAACGACGGGTCGCGTGCATACGTCTCCGCGATGGCGAGCCCCATCGTCGTGACGCTGCCGCACACCTCGTGGACGTACGAGCGGCGCACGGGGCGGACGAAGCCCTTAGCGCGCTCCTCCTCGGACAGCACCACGTAGGTTTCCTGCTGCCCGTCCGGCCGGATTGGAGACTTGCGGGCTTCTTCTGGATCGGTCGTGAGCGGCATGGCCACTCTCCCTTCTCGTATCGTCATGCGGGTCATCATGGTAGATGTTGTGACGCTCCGCATACTCGCGCCACGCTTGTTCATCGGTGGCCAGTCAGTCGTCTCCCTTGAGGGCGCGTGGGCTCAGCGTGGCCGCTCGGCGCGCCTCGTGCAGGACTGCCGGAGCGTTGGCTTCGAGCACGTCGTACAGGCGGTTCCAGTTCTCTACCTCGGCTCGCAGTCGGGCGTTCTCGGCTACCAGGGACTCGATGGCGGCCTGTGCCTTGCCAAGCGCGGACGACAGCACGAGGTCTGGGTCGCTGTCCGGCTCGGCGGGGATATGCATCACCCACCGTTTAGAGCCACTATTCAGGCCCGAGATCGTGTCGTGCCCCCGTGCGATTGCCCTCAGCGCGCCCACGATGGAGTCACGGTCAGTCGGCATCGGGAGCCTCCTCATCGATGGACAGGCCAGGGCCTTCCGAGCGGACTTCCGGGCCTCGAATGGTGTAGTCGCCACGGAACACAACGTCATGGGCCGCGTGCGTACCGTTCACTCGTACCTCAAACGTGTCCGTGAACCCGCCGCGGATGAGCGTCTTGAGCGCCGCCCAGCGGGTCATTGTGTTCTCGATGGCTGTCACGATGAACGGGTCGTCTATCTCTCGACCGTCGATGCGCTCCCCGTTCTTCCTGATCTCGAATCGGTACTGGCCTTGGTTACTCTTCGCCATTGTCCTAGCCCTCCTTCTCGGCTGGTGCGCTGTCGGCTGGTGCGCTGGTGGTGCGGGCGGCGGCGCGAATGTGCTCCACGACGCCATCAGCGTCCGGCTGCCCCCACTCGCGAGCGAGGTTCTTCTGGTGTTTGGCGGCCATCTCGACGTAGAGGCTCCCGCCGATGCGAGCGACCGCGCCCACCGCGAGGATCGCCACGTCCGCCCACTCCTCCGGGTCGTTCGGGTTCGCTTCTAGTTCGGCAATCTCGCGCTTGAGGTGGGCGAGATGCGAGGCCGGCGTCCCTGCCGGGAAGGTCGCCATCGACCACGCGGCGATCTCCCGCAGCAGCCCCTCGTAGCGGGAGCGTTCCTGCTCGCGCCCTTCCTCGCGGATGCGTGCCTGCGTGACGACGCTGGCCTCCCACATGATGAGCGCGCCGTACGGGCGGCTCCATTTGTGCGGCCCGTCGTGCCCGTCCGGCAGTTGGCAGCGGTACACGGTCTGCCCCACGAGGAACTCGTCGTCGTCCGTCTCAGCGATGCAGCGCGCCTCATCGACAGGGTTACTCGGCATCTGGATCGGTCCTCTCTGGCATCGCCTCGCGCCGCTCGGTGAGGCGCCGGCGGATCGCGTCGGTCTTCGGGTCATGGCGGATGGCGACCATGATGCGCCGGCCGATCAGCGCCTCGGCGATCGCGGCCTCGTACCTGAGCTTCGCCAGGGAGTAGACGCGGACGAGATGGTCAACGTCGTCCGCGGCCTCGTTGACCTTATCGCGCTCCTCCGCCGGCGCCGTCCGTGCGGTGTTCGCGCGGAGGTGGCGGAGGTACGCCTTGCCGTCGTTGATCTCCTCGATCATCTGCTCGAGGTAGTCGTCGATGTCAGCCACGGGACATCCACGGCTCATGCGCGCGGAGGTCCACCCCGGCACGCTCCCGCCACTCCGCCATCGTCATGCCGAGCGGCCGGCTCTTCGGCCCGTAGTGCCGCTCCAGGCTGCGCGCCGAGCTCTCACCGGTCCTCGTGTTCCGCAGGGGCAACCACGCCCCGACCCCGCGCTGCCGCGCCGACACCGCCCCGTTCACCGGCCTCCGCGTCTCCGCCCGTCGCCGTCGCGCTCCGAATAGTCTCGCCACCTCTGACCACCCTCTCACCAACCTATGACCACATGGATGTCGCACGGCCGCGGCGCTCGATGAGCCTTCGCGAGATGGCGCTGCTCGTTCGCCAACCCCTCGAACCTTGCCGGCGTGCCGCAAACACGACACCACGACCATGCGACATGCCAATACTGCGCCCGCACCCGGCACCTGTCAATACCGCCCGCGCCCCATTTCGGCCCGTCGCAGATCTCGGCCAGACCGTTTCGGGCGCATCGTCAGCCGGCCCGACGGACCAGCCCGGCCGGCGCTCGCCCGAGCCCGCAGCCGCGCGTTTGCGACGGCCGACAGCGCCCGAGCCGGCGCCCGGTGCCACTCACATGCGGAGCGTCCTGTGGGCGAGCCGTACGGACGCGGAGACGCGGAGCCGGATGCTCCCGCGTTCGCCTTGTTCTGGTGGCGCGGATTCGGGGGTCCCGACCAGATGGGGCCCCCCGTGCGCGCGATCCCCCTGACGGTCCCGGTCGCGGGCGTTCCGAACGCGGGCCGCTGCCGTCAGTCGGCGCGGGCTCGTCGCATCGCGTCGCCGATGTCTGCGACGTTGGGCGGCATGTCGTCGTCGTCTGCGTCCTGGTGGGGGATGGTGAGCGCGTCGGGGTCGCCGATCCTCATGCCGTGGAGGTCGTCGCGGTGCTGCGTCTCGGTGAGCCGGGCATGGGCTCCGGCCAGCCGTTGCAGGCGGGCGCTCCTGTCCTCTGTCTCGGGCTCGCCTTCGAGGGCGTCAAGCTCGCGGTCAATCAGTCCGGCCAGCCGGGCCCGCTGGCTACGCCTCGTGTTCAGGTCGTACACGGCGGCACGCTGCACGGCTGCGCCTACCTGGGCCGTCCGTCCGTAGCTGGTGAGCGGGCGTCCCTGATCCTGGGCCCATCGGGTGACGCTGCGCCCGCTGCATCCGTGCGCGTCCCCGGCAAGGTTCGCGGCGGCGGTGGCGCTCATGCTCGCGTCGCGTTCCATCGCTTCAATCGCGGCGTCTACCGCGCGGCGGCGCGTCTCCTCCTCGTGGGGCGCGGCTAGGCCGTGGCGGATGGGCTCGGCGTCTGCTGCGGGCTCGCCTGCGGGCATAGATGCCGCCTGGTCCTCGGCGCTGCCAACCGCTGCGCCCTGCTCTGCCTCGTCCGGCGCTGCTGCGGCGTCCGGCGCTGTCTCTCCCTGTGTGGTGTCGTCTGGCGTGTGGGGCATGGGGCGGCGTCTCCTCCGGGTGTGGAGAGATTCTATCGCGGTGGGGTATTGACAGGTCAGAGGGGAGTGAGAGAATGACCACCTAATAGGTTCGTTGAGGTGAGGGGAGGCGATATGGAACGCGGTCGGACGCTGACCACCAATCCGGGGTTCACGCGGGCGGAGGCGCTGCGGGTGGCGCGTGTTGCGGTGGAGACGGGCTATCCGTCGCTGCAAGCGGTCGCGGGCCTGGGGCTGATTGCGCGCTGCCTCGGGCGGCGCGGCTTCGCCATTTGGGGGATGTTCTAGTGGCTGGCTACGTCTCTCCTGCGGTGGAGTCTGCGGTACGGGGCTACCTGATGGCGCATCCGGTGGCGGATGCGGCGGAGGTCGTGGGGGCGCTCGGGGAGCGGTTCCCATCGGCGGGGGCTCTGCTGGCTGAGTCGGCGGGGTTCTGGTGTGAGGCAGCGGCACGGGTGGCGCGGGCGGACGCTGAAGGCGGGCCGGGCGTCATGGTGGGGCGCGGGCGTACTACTGCGTGCGTCGGCTGCGGGCGGATGGTCGAGACGCCGACGCTGATCGGCGCGGTGGCCTGCCATAACTGCGGGGGCTGAGGGCTACGCGCTGGCGCTGCGATCCTCGGGGATCGTGGCGCGGGCGCGGCGTCTTGTCGGCGTCGAGGACCTTTTCTGAAACGGGGTGTCATGGTGACTACGGGGACGGCTAAGAGGCGGCGGACGGCTACGCCTGAGCAGCTGGCGGCGGCGGAGGACCGGCGGGCGGGGCTGCGGCGCATGGCGGCAGAGATCGCGGCGCTGAGTGACGCGGAGCGGGCGGCAATCGTCGCGCGCCTGGGTCGGTGCGTGACGGTCGAGGGGCACGCGCTGAGCGTGCGTAATGCCTGCCTTGTCTGGATGCAGCGGCCGGACGCCTCGGTGGTTGCTGGCTTCCGTCAGTGGCTCGCGGCGGGGCGCTCCGTCCGCAAGGGCGAGCACGGGATCGGCATCTGGGCTCCTACCGGGGGCCGGGACGGGGACGAGGGCGACGAGGGGCCGCGGTTCGTGTTCGTGACGGTCTTTGACGTCGCGCAGACTGAGGCGGTTGCATCGTGAGCTACCCAAATCCGGCGATCTCGTCGTCTGTCGGGCGGCTGTCCTACGGGGCTCCGTTCTCGATCCGGTGGTACACGGGCAAGCGCGGCGGGCGGTACTACTCGCGGCGCGTCGTGGTCGATGGCGTGCCGTTCGTGTGGGAGGGGTGGGCGCGGTTCTGGAGCGGCGACCGCGCACGCCTGGAGCGCGGGCTCATCGGCGGGGCGCGGGGCGGCGACCTGTTCCCGATCTGCGCTGCCTGCGGGTACGTCGGCGGGCACGTCGGCGGCGAGACGGTCGAGGATGCCCGCATCCGTCCGGGTCAATGCTCCTGCCCGCGTGAGTCGCGGCAACCCCTGGGCGCGGTGGTGGCGCACTTCATCGACGACCGCGAGCCGGGCGGACTCTGCCGGGCGTGCGGTAACACCATCGGCGAATGGGGCACCTGGACCGCACACGCGGAGCTCGCGACCTGTACGGCATAGTCTCGCGCGGGCGGCCTGAGCCCTCCTGGGGTTCGGGCCGCTGGCGCGCTACTACTGGCGCGGAATGAAAGACGGGGTGAGGACGTGGCTAACGTCGGGCCGTTCGAGTCCATCGAACAGATCAAGAGGGCGAACGCGGAGATCGGACATCACTTCTTCGATGCCGACACGCTGCGGTTCTTCCGGTCGCATGTGTCCCCGGAGGTCTACGGCGGGCGGTTCTTCGTCACGTCCGAGAAGCCGCCGTATGGCGATCGCGCCTTCACGGTTCGCATGGCGCGCGACTCGGGGGAAGTCCGCACGATCGGCGAGTTCTGCGCCCGCGCGAAGGGGGCCGCGCATCGCCTGGCGCGGGCGTGTGCGGAGGATGCCGATCCGCTGGCGGAGCTCGTGCCGCTGACGCGCGCGCGCCTGGAGCACTACGCGGCGACGTTCGATGTGCCGGCCTACGAGCTCGACGCCTACGCCGTCGCCATCGCTCGCGGCTACTACGCCGACGACAACACGACGCGACCGGACCGACTGCTAGCCGGTACCCCAACCTACCCGGAGTCCGTGACGGTCTAGGGGCGTCGCCGGTGAGCGTCTGAGCTTCACGCTCGGGCGTTCCCGGCGCCGACTCTGGCGCGGAGATTGAGACGGGGTGAGACGTGGCGACATTCAACGAGGCCGATCAGGCCGAGATCAAGCGGCGCGACGTGTCCGCGAACGCGATCCACGGGGCCTACGAGGTGCGCGCAGTCTGGCGCGCTGGTGCGGAGGGCTTCACGTCCTGCGCCCTGGTCGATGTGGCGGCGCTAGGGCGGCTGTACGACCGCGAGCCGGACGGTTACAGCGTCTACCGGTTCGAGGAGCGCGACGGGGCGCTGACGCGGATTCAGTCCATCGTTTGCGACGCGCCGACGCTCGGCGGAGCCGCCGATATCGCGCGGGCGCTGGACGAGGCCGACACGATGCACAACGGGCGTGACGGGTTCGCGCGTGTCATGTGGTCGATTGACGATCTCCGCGGTGAAGGCAACGAGGACGTACGGGTTCCGGCTTCCTGGACCGACGCGGAGTGTGCCGAGTGGCTGGACGTCAACGCCGGGCTGATTCAGGACGCGATGATCGCCGCCGGGTGGGATGCCATCGACACGCTACTCGGGGACGCCAACGTGGGCGACGAGGACGACGAGAGCGCAGAGCCGGAGGGCGCATGGTGCGGCCGGGCCGACCACGATGCCGACGACTGCGCGCGCGAGGGCTGCGCGCTCTAGCACTCCCGCCCTCGGGCGCTGATCGCGGGATCGGCGCTCCTGGGCGCGGGTGATGGTCACTCAGCGCGAGGCATGAAGGGGGACACGATGGGCGAGAAGTACGGCGAGGGTTACTGCGGGCGGCTGATTGAGCCGCTGCGCAAGGTTCGCGGGTGGCGTCTGTGGGCGGCTGGCGTCCGCGATGCCATCGACCAGCGCGGGCATATCGGGTACGGGCGGACGCTCAGCGAATGGGACGAACAAGAGGACTACGACCGGGGGCTGTGCGTGGGCGAGTGGATCGCCCGTCGGGTGTGGGGCTAGCACGCACGCAGCGCGGGCGCTCTCAGGCTCTCTCTGGGGCTTGTGGGCGCTGGCGCTCCGGGAGTGCCGGACGTATGGAAGGACACGACGACATGGACAGCAAGACGGGGCGAATCGGATGAACCGATACGACTGCGAGACGTGCCAGCAGCACCCCGACACGAAATCCCCCGAGGAGTGGGCCGCGCACGAGGCATGGCACCAGGCGCGGGCGGCGGTGCCGTCTGGCAAGCCGTTCACCCTCGCGTTCCGCATCGAGGACGAGACGCCGGGGCACGTCACCATCGGCGTGTTCTCTGGACCGGGGCCGGGGAGACGGGGCAAGAGCGGGACGCTGATCTTCCGCGTCGAGGAGTGGCCGCAGGCCGAGGCGATGCTTCGCGCCGGCGGATGGGAGGATGCACGACCATGAACCGAACAGTGAAGCGGTGGCTGCGGTACACGCTGGCGCTCTGCCTGGCGGTGGCTGGGCTGCTCGCCATGCCGGACGGCCCGGACTGGCGAGAAATGCTCGCCGGGACGCTCCTCGGGTTCGGCGGGATGGCGATGCCCGATGAGTAACACGGACGCTTTCGCCGT
The DNA here is from genome assembly GCA_041674885.1 of Dehalococcoidia bacterium. Taxonomy (GTDB): domain Bacteria; phylum Chloroflexota; class Dehalococcoidia; order UBA2979; family UBA2979; genus RH-chloro-G1. The sequence goes on along the minus strand of JBAYUZ010000015.1, from coordinate 25,165 downwards.
CACCCTCGCCGTCCTGGTCGCCGTGCTCGCGGTGATCCTGGTCCGGCAATACGCAGGGCGCGTGTTCCGCGACGATCCCGACGAGATCCATTCCTGCGCCTCATGCGGGCGCGAGGCCAAGATGCTGTTCGCCGAGGGCTGGCTGTGCTTCGGCTGCACGCTCAGGAGGACGACGCGATGATCCACCGGAACGTCTACACGGGGCGCGTGAACTGGAGGCGCACGATGCTCGAACCTGGACCGTGGATCGCCGTGGTCGCGTTCCTGTGGGCGGGGATCATCTTCGCCGTCTGGCGGATTACGCGATGATCGACGAGGCGCAGAAGGTCGGGAAGGTGGCGAGCTTCTGGCTCCCGCCGTCCACGGAGCGGATGCTCGATGAGCTCCGCGGGAAGTGGGGATCGCGCTCGCGATCCGCTGCGATCGTGGAGGCGATCGAGGCCGCGTGGCTTGAGGCGTTCAACGGCCGGTGACAGGGCTCTCGTGGACTGCAATACGGGGCGGGCCCATCACCCGCCCCGTCTTTGTGTGTGGCGCCTCAGTCGAGAAGCGACTCCATCAGCGCGTCAGGGTCCCTCATCGCCTCTGCAAATCCGGGCTTCACGAGCACGTCAGGCATTTCTCCGAGGACGGAGCGGATGAGGTCGATCATCGCCTGACGCCGCGCCTCATCGGTCACGTCCTTCGGCAAGAACCGCAACACTCGCCAGCCGTGCAGCGTTGCGAGGTTCCCCCGTTCCATATCCATGAGGATGCCCTGGACCGAACCGTGGGCGCGTCCGCCGAACACGCCGCCGTTGATCTCCACGATCAATCGCTGCCTCGGCCACGCGAAGTCTGCGCGGAACTTCCTCCCTGGGACGTACTGGTACTCGCGGTTGAAGTGTGACAGCGGAGCGTCCGCCATCGTGAGGATCGCCGCGAACTGATCCTCGGCGCTGCGCTTCGCGCTCGGCTTCTTCTCGGCCATCACTCCCTCCACTCTGCCCCGGCGGGGTCGTAGCCGATGAGGAATCCGCGCCCCTCGATGCCAGCCTTCATCACCTTGATCCGCTCGGCTACGTCCGGGTAGAGGTCGGCCAGTCCGACGCGCTGTGGTTCGTCCGCCACGATGAGAACGGCGTTCGGGGTAGCCCTCAGCACCTCAATCGCAGCGGCGGTCTTCCCGTGGCGGTATCCCATCATCACGTCCTCCTGTATCCGCCGGCTGCGAGCCACGCCGGACCCTGCGCGGCACTCACCAGCATCCCGTGTTCCTCGGCCCACGCCATGCATCGGGAGTCCTGACTCACCAGTCTGTTCGCCTCGGCGCAGAGTGTGACGGCGTTGCGGAGGTCGTCGGTCGGGCCGCCGCGCGCCTTCGTCCAGGGCTCGTGCATCGTGAGCCCACCATAGCAGCGGTGCTCCATCGCCTTCGCTTCACAGTACGGGTAGCGGGCGAGTTGCTCCGCGCGGACCGGCTTGCGAGCCTCGATCTTCTCCCGCCGCTTCGCGTTCGGAGTGCGCTTCATGGGGCTGCGCCTCACTCGGAGACTCGCCAGTACGTCGCCGGCCGGTTCGAGAACGGAACCACAGTCTCGATGCGCTCGATGAAGCCGTGCTCCACCAGGGCGAACGTCGCCTCGCGGATGTTGTGGGGGCCGGTCTTGTACCCGACGCGCTCCACCGCCATCGCGAGCTCGCGCGCGGAGTAGAGCCGGTGCGGGCGCATCACTCCGATCACCATCTGGCCGACCGGGCCGGGCTCGTAGTACCGCATCGTCTTCTTCGAGATCATGCCGCGCACCTCCGCCGCAACTCCTTGATCGACTGGTACCGGGTCTGCACCTTGCCGCCCTTCGCGCAGAGGTGGCACTCGGTCATCCCGGCGCCCTCGGCTGCGGCCCTCACGGTGGGGATGCGGTTCGCCGATGAGTGGCAGTCGGCGCGGGAGTGGTAGCGCATCTCTCCGCGCGCTGCGCCGATACCGACCGTCACCCAAACGATGTCGCCTGGCGCGGTCACAGCGGGGCTCCGAACGTGATGATGCACGACTCGAACCCCGCCTTTGCCGGCTTGCCCTTCCCGTCCAGGATCGGCTTCCCCTGGTGGTCGAGGTAGCCGAGCCGGCCTTCGATGAACTCGAGTCGCGTCACCCACGGGTAGGTCGCGCTGCTCTCGTTGTCCCACACGCGGTCATGCCACCACGGCTGATCGGTGCGGACGGGGACGAGGAACTCGCTCACGACGCCGCGGATCTGCGCGGCCTCGCTCCATGCGTAGATGAACGGCGCCAGGAGCCCGACGCCATACGGCGGGTTGCACCAGCCTGCGCCGTCATCCGGGGTCCATACCTCGGCCATCGCGATCCCGTCGATGCGAGCGAGTTGCAGCCCGTCCGCATAGTGACCGTCCACCGTGCAGTAGGAGCCCCGCACCAGGGCGTTGTCATGATCGGCGGCGATGTCGAGCGTGAAATGGTGGACGGCATCGCGGCGCGCGAAGAGGTCCGGAGGCGTCCGCGTGCTGTTCTTGTTCGAGCGCGCGTCCTTAGAACGCGCGTCGCTGTACCCGGCGAGCGGCTTGTCAGTCACCCGTCACCTCGCCTCGCACCTTCTTGAGCACGCGCCTCCACCACGGGGTCGGCGCCTGGTCAGGCACCCATCCGAGGTCAGGGGTCGCGTCGAACTCCACAGATGTCACCGTCTGGAGGTTGATCACGCCAGTCTTGAACTCCGTCGCCGGCCGGCCGCCGCGCGCGTCGGTGAGGTAGTCGAAGAACGGTCGCCGCTGATCGACGAACAACGGCATCATCGGCCGCGGAAGGAAGACCCCCTCCGCGTCCCGTATGTGCCTCGAGATCCGTACGAGCGTGTCGAAGATGGGCTGGATCTCCTCGCGCTCGTCGGACGTGATGCCGCCCACCTCGCGCCAGCGCCTCGCCGCTGCCGATCGCGGCGGGGTCCGTCTATTCTCCGTCACCCTGACCTCCATCCAGTTTCCGCTGCCTGGCGATCTCGAGCGCGTGCAGATACTCGGCCGCGAACCCTCGCGGGAGCCGGATCTGCCGCGTCTCGATCCGCGACAGGAGCGTGTCGTCGATCGGTTTCCCTGACCCGTCGGCGCGGATGATGTACCGCGCCACCTCCGCCTGCCTCACGCCGGCCGCGAGCCGTCGCTTCGCTAGTGTCTTCCCCGTCAGTCCCATCACTCACCATCCCGGTACTCGTGGAGGTGGAAGACGTTGCCGCCCCTCGGGCCGCCCTCGACGTTCACGTACTGGTCTGACGGTGGCAGGAACATCACGAAGGTCTTGTCGTCGGGGAGCAACGAGTACCGGGCGTGGGCGATCTCGTCCCACGTCGGGTACCTCCCCGGATGACTGATACTCAGGTGGAGCCCGATCCCTGGCTCATCGGTGATGAGCACGCGGAGCGCCTTGAGCCCATACGCTCGCGCGACAACCCCCCCGATGCTCACCAACCCTGACGACCGGACTTCTACCCAATCCCCGCTGATCTTCTGGCGCGGGCGCCTCTCGGACTGCTTCACAATCACCTCCTGCGCGTTTGCGATGGCGCTCTACGCCTCCGCGTCGCCTTTGACGACACTCAGCCCGCTCTCGGCCTTCCGGCGCTTCCTGCGGGCCTCGTCGATGGCGCCTAGCTGGCGCTCGGTGAGTGCGTCCTGCGTCGCGTTGTAGTGGGCCACGCAGAGCCTCGCGTGCGTCACGAACGGCTCGCCCCATGCGATCGTCCAGACCTCGCGCGTGCCGATCATCCCCTCGCACGCTCCGACTCCATCGCACCCGTCGATGTGCTCTTTCTTCTTCGCCACCGCCGCCTCCATGTTCCGCGCCGGGCCGAGGATTCCTTGCCCTCGGCCCGGCGCCTGTCGGTTAGCTGCGCGCCTCGAGCGCCACGATGTAGCGGGCGACCCACCCGCCGAGGTCATCGACCACCTCGAGGAACCGGCGGGCCTGGGCGAGATGCCCCTCGAGGGCGGAAGCGTCCACCTCGCCGGCGACCGCCTCCGCGCCTTCGCCGAGGTCGGCCTGCGCCTCGTCCATCCAGTCGAGGCCGGCGCGGACCTTCACCTTCTTCGCGGCGGGTTCCGCCTTCTGCTTCGGCTCGTCGGGCTCCATGCCCTCGCGGCGCCACCGGCTCACCGTCGAGGACGCGACGCCGACGATCTCCGCGATCTCCGTGTCGTTGAGGGTGACGCGCTCGCGGATCATCCGCTTGCCGGCACGCTCCCGTTCCTTCGCGGTGAGCGGGACGCCGTGCCCGCGGTTGGCCTTGACCGCCGCGGTGTGGAGCTCGATGTCGGGGACGTCCACTTCGACGATGCGAACGTGGTCGCCGACGCCGATCGTCGCCTCGAGCCGGTGCCGGCCGTCGATGAGGACGAACGTGTCCCTCTGCACCATGATCGGCGGGAGGTCGTCGAGCACCTCGCGGTACGCCTGGACCATCTCCTCGTTGATCTCGGACCGCGGGGTAACGCTGTCCTCGAGGCGGATCGAGCGCAGCGGCACCCACTCGCCGCGGCCGGGCATCTGGAGGTCGAGCTCGGCCGCGGTCTTCCAGAGGGCTTCGATGCCCTCGCTCGCGTCCATGCCGTCTCGGCCCTTTTCGCTTCGGGCTGCCATGAGAATCCTTCCGCCCTGGTGGGGGCTCTACAGACCCGCGAACGGGTCACTCGTTGATGCTGGTTGAGCCTGCTGCGCCTGGTACGCAGCGTCGAACTCCTCGCGGAACTTACGCCGCTGGTGGCGCTGCCGGTACTCGAGGTTCCCCCGGCGCCACTCCTTTCGCCTGGCCGGGAGGTACGAGTCGAAGTCCTCGGGCAACGTCTTGTACCACTCCGGGTCCGGGCACCGCCGCCCGATCGGCTTCGTGAAGTCGAAGACCAGGCCGGTCGTGTCCATCGCTAGACTCCAATCCCCACGCGCTTCGCCGCCCGGAGGAAGAGGCGCTCGTCGATCGCCGACGACACCTCCGATTTCGTCATGCCGGGGTGGACGGCCACGCCGACGCTGCGGGCGAACTTCAACTGTGCCTCGGTCGGCGGGTCCTTCCGCTTCCGCCACGCCGCCTCACGGCTCGTCAGCGGGCTCTTCTCGACGGCATCCTCCGCGATGCCCTTCGCGATCTCGATATCCACCGCACGGTCGAAGAGCGGCGAGGCCGTCGGTGACGAGTAGCGGTCGGACGGGATCGTGAGGAGCATCGGCATGTACGCATCACCGCTCGGCATCACCACCACCCACCGGTTGCCACCGCTGTCCGCGCCAGCTGGCGCGCAGAAGATCTCCCCGGCGCCGGGGTGGTGCCAGAGGACGGGGCTGCGCCCGAAGAGGTCAACCTCCACCGTGCGGCGGACGACCACCTTCCGCGCCTGGTCGATCATGTCGAGAATGCCCTGCGGCTCGGCGTCGCCCGCCATCTTCCGCTCTTCTGGCTTGAGCTCGTCGCCGGCGAGGTCGGGGAACGACACGAGCGAGTGCCGGGAGGTGTTGTCCGCCATGTCGATGACGAGGCAATCCTCCTTCTCGGGGGCGGTGCGGGCGCCGCGGCCGACACACTGGATGTAGAGCCCCTGAGATTTCGTCGGCCGCGCCATGACGATGCAGTCGATCGCCGGCTCGTCGTATCCCTCGGTGAGCACCATGCAGTTTGTGAGCACCTGGATCTTGCCAGCGTGGAACGCGGACAGGATCTCTCGCCGCTCGTCCGCCGGCGTCTCGCCGAGCACTACCTCCGAAGTAATACCTTTGCTACGGAAGGCGTCCCGGATCGCGGTGGCGTGCGCGACGTTCACCGCGAACACGACGGTCCGCTTCCGTCCCTCGGCATGGCGGCTCCATGCTTCGACGAGGAGGGCGTTGCGCTCCGGGGTGTCCACGGCCGCGGCCAGGTCGCTCTCCACGAACTCGCCGGCGCGCACCCGCACTTCGTCCAGATCCACGGCTGTCTCGACGCGCTTCCCCTTGAGCATCGCGAGGCGGCCCTGGCGCATGAGGTCGAGCATCGGGAGGTGGAAGACCACCTCCTCGTACACCTTGTCCAGCCCGAGGTTGTCGCCACGCTTCGGCGTCGCCGTGAGCCCCACCAGGAGGTCGGGCGAGATGCGCTCGATGATCCTCATCCGGCTCTCGGCTCGGTCGTGGTGGCAGTTGTGAACGACGATGCCGTTGGCGGTGTAGGTGTGGAGCCCCTCTACCTCAAGGTTGTAGACCATGCCGTCCGGACACACGCGCTCGTATTCCCCATCGCTTCCGCGTTCGAGAACCTCAACACGGTCCACCCGAGCGACTCGAGGAGCGCGGTCTTCTTCGCGTCTCGGGCCTTCCGGTCGAGCGACGTGTGCGAGAAGCCGTCCACCTCGATCGCCACCATGGCCGTCGGGTTCGCGATATCCACCTTGTAGACGGGCGGGAACCCACTGCCGCGCGGCTTCTTGGTCTTCACCGCGAACTCCGGCTCCCACCCGTGCCCGAGCGCGCCGAGGAGCGCGCGCTGAGGCTCGGTCATCCCACTCCCGTTCCCCCCGCGCATCGGCGGCTTGTGCCCGATCGCTCGTAGCGTGGCCGACATACGATCGCGGATCTCCTGAACATGCATCGGGTTCTTCCGCGTCATCCGCTCGGAGGCGTGCGTGCGGTTCGTGGACGACATGGTTAGGCTGCTGACTCTGTTCCGGCACTCCGGCGAACACGTCTTCCGCTGCACGCGGCGCGGTTGCCTCGGCGGGATCGCCCCGCCACACACGATGCAGTACATGGGTTGCCACCTCGTCTCCCGGCCGCAGCATCGAGACTCGCCGCCAGCCGCGCGGAGTGTAGACCGGGTGATTGCCCGTGGCAACGGTAGTGATGCCCCCAACCGTGAGTCGGTAGAGCGTGCGCGGGGCGGGGCGGCTCATAGTCGCCACGACGCGGCGTCTCTCCATTGTCCCGGCCACCTCGTCAAGCGCATCCACCATGGCTCCCGCCGTGATGTCCTCGATCGGCACCTGGCCGATCATCGTCCCGGCGACGAAGCACTCGTCCGAGATGAACAGGACGCTATGCCGCGCCATCGCCTCCACGACGCGCTCGAGGCGCGGCCCGCGGGCGAGGGTCTGCGCGGACACGACCATCATGTCCGCCCACAGGTCGTTGCGGTCGGCCTTCACCAGCCCCACAGACAGGAGCGGGTTGATCTGCTGGAGCGCGCGCATCGACTGGTCTGCGAGCTCGTCGCGGTGGACCATGAACATCGTCCGCCACCCGTTCGGGGCGGCGAGGTTCTTGACGACGTGAGCCGCGAGGAACGTCTTGCCGGCGCCCGTCGGGAGCGAGACAAGCTGGCGCGTCACGCCGCGCTCGTAGGCCCCAATGATCGCGGCGAGCGCGTTCTCCTGGTAGTCGCGGAGCGGGATCGTCCGAGGAGGTGCGACCACTTACCACCCCCGCCGCTGAGCGACGATGGAGTCCACCGCCGCCTCGACCATCACGTCTGCAAGGCCGACTCCGACGCCACCGACAAAGATGCAGCCGAGTCCGAACACCGCTTGAAGCCCGGTGCCGCTGCCCGCGTGCCAGCCCCATGCGCCGACGGAATCGACCATGTTCGACAGCCCCATGAGCATGATCCAGACGCAGCCGAGCAACATGCCCGCCCACGCGATCAACTCCACTCGCTGCTTCATCGTCATCGCTTCCCCCTCATGTCTTCACCCGAGACGCGCACCAAGCGGAACGCCTTGAGCCGGCTGATGAGCCGTGTCTGGTATCCCATCGCCAGCAACTCGTCCGAGGTCTTGTCGGACGTGATGATGGTCGCTCGCATCGACCCGAGCCGGTGCTCGATCAGGGCGGGGACGCGATCCCGCGTGAACTCCGTCGGCCGCGCGGCGCCGATGTCGTCGAGCATGAGCACCGGGACCTCCCGGTAGTACCGCTCGCGCGCCTCGGTGCTGTCGTCGGCGAACCCTGCCTTGAGCTCGTCGAGGTAATCGACCGCCTGGACGAACCTCGCGCCCACGCCGGCGAGGCAGAGGGCCCGCACCGCCGCGACGCCGAGGTGCGTCTTGCCGCGGCCGGGCTCTCCGTGCAGAAGGAGCGACTCCCTACTGCCGTCGGCGACCCATGCCCGCACCTCGGCCAGCGCTCCGATCTTGCCCGTCTCCTCACGGAACGTCTCGAAGCTCGCGCTCGCGTAGGCCGCGGGGATGCGCGCGGCGCGGACGAGATCGTCCGGCTGCGGAGCGTTGCAGTCCGGACACGCCTTCACCTGGCTCACCACCGGAGGCATCCCTTCGGACAGCCGTGTCCCTACCGACGCAGGGGTGGCCGGGGCCACGCGGACGAACCGCGCACCGGCGCACGTCTGGCACGCATTCTCGTCCACGGCCGGGCCCGCCATGCGCTCGAGCTCCGCCCGCTTTCGCGGGTCCTTCTCGACCCACCAGCCGGCGGGCATGTCGAGCGAGCCGCCGCGACGGCTAGAAGACGCCCGCGTACTCGCCGCGACCGCCGCCCTCGCCTGGTCCCTGACGCTCTGGCGCCACGCCTCCCGCCCCATTCGCTGACGGGTAATACCCAGGGCGCGGAGCCCTCTGCCAGCGATCAGTAAGTCGTTGAACTTCGGCATCTCCATCGACGCCCTCCTCAATGAACCGCGCCAGGACGCCGATCGCGTAACCGACGTCGTAGTCTCGCGGTGCTGACTTCGCGATCACGATCGCGTTCTTCATCTGCTTGCTCGTGGCGCCGCGGCGGATGAGCCGCGACAGGCGCTCACGGTCGGCCTTGCGGCCCTTCCGGTTCCCGAACGCCTCCGCGATCATGTCAGTCAGGACGGTGAGGCGCTCGCGGTGCTCGCCGTCGAACATCGACGCCTGCCCCTGCTCTTCCTCAGTACGGACTAACGGATCGGACTGATGGATCTCTGATGGATCGTCGGAAGTGGGCTTCCGGGTTTCCTGCTCCAAACTTCCGGGTTTCGTGTCGTCAACTTCCGGGTTTGGCAACCCGGAACCTTCTTCCGGGTTCGCATCACGCGTCTCCTGCCACGTCGCACGGGCCGGAAGTTTCGATGCGACGAAGCGGTACAGGACCGTGATCCCCCGCCCTCCACCCTGGCCGGAGACGGCCTCGATGATTCCGCGTTCTCGGAGCCGCCGTAGCGAATCGCGTACCGCGCGGTCGGTCTTCCCGACCTTCCACGCGAGGTAGTCCTGCGACGGGTAGATCGAGCCGCCGGCGTCGTCGGCCCAATCGGCCAGGGCGAGCGCGACCAGCTTCTCGTCGCTCGGGAGGTCTGAGTCCCACACCCTCGACATCAGACGGACGCTCACCGCGGGGCCTCCAGGTCGGCGCCAACGGTCAGCCGCCCATGCTCGGTCAGCGTCATCGACCGGGAGATCTCGTGGTGGAAGTCGATGAACCCGAGTGCCGCGAGTCGGTCGCGGTTGTACGCCACGACGGACGTACTCGAGATCCCTGTCATCGCCTGGATCTCGCGGAGGGAGGGCGAGAAGCCGTGCTGGTCGATGTACCGGGCGATCGCCGTGAGAATCTTCCGCTGGTTACGACTCATGAACGGCCTCGGCTTCCTGCTCGACCTCGCGGTACTCGCCCTCCTGGACGGTGGGCTCGACGGGCGCGGCGTCAGGCTCAACGGACGCGCTCACGGTGGTCTGCGCGCCCTCCCACGAGCCGTTGTACTTCTCCTTGATGATGCCGTGGATGTCGCCCTGGACCTTGCCGCCGAGGATCGCCACCACCTCCTGCGACGTCAGGTTGTACTCGTAGCGGGCCCACTGGAAGAGCGAGCCGACGGACTCCACGGCCGGCACGAACGAGACGCCGTTGCGCTTCTCGGGGTGCGCGGCGCGGGCCTCGCTGCGCTCCTGCTCGAACGCCTTTGCCTGGTCCGGGGTGTCCACTCGGCGCCCGGCGGTGCGCGACGCGGGCGACGCCTCGCGCTTCTCGGGCTCGGCGCCGATACCGTCCATCTCCTCGGCGGGGGTCGCTTCGTAGCCAGCCATCGGCATCACGAACCCGAACGACATGCGGAACGCCTTCGCCGTGGCGCGGGTCTGAGCCATGCTTGAGATCTGGTTCCAATCGCGGTCCGCCCACCGCTCCTCGTCGCGCGTGCAGATCGCGGACGAACCGCCGACCACTCCGCCCTCGCGCGTCACGAGGTCCACGTTCGCCTTGAAGCCGACGAGGCTTCCGTCGGCGACGCGGATCTCCTCGACATCGCGGGTGCGAGGGAACACGCCGATCATCGCGCCGACGAGGGACCAGCCCTCGACGTTGACGTACTCGCGCGTCTTCCCCTTGATCGTGAACGTCTGCACCAGGCCGCGGCGGCGGACGACGGCGGCCATCGCGTCGGCCACGGCGGTCATGCGGTTCACCATCGCCAGGGGGTCGTCGGTACCCCATAGCTCGACGGCGGTGGTTTCGTGGGAGGCGACGGTTACGGCCGTCGTCTCGTGTCGCTCGTTGGTCATGGCGGCCTCCTAGACCTTGATCGTGTGGTTCTCGACCGTGGGGACGAGCTCGAGGCCTGGGTACAGGTCGAGGTCGGCGTCCTCGGCGGCGTCGGGGTCGCCCTCCTTCACCAACTCCGCGCGCGTGGCGCGGATGAGTGCGAGCCCCTCCTCCTTGATGAACTTCGTCAGCGGCTTGTAGACCGTCTCCGTCTCGTAGAGGTCGGTCCGCTCGGCCTGCCGCGCCCACGCGATGAAGGTGTCCGCGTCGGCGACCCGGACGTACTCCTTCTGCTCGCGCCAGGAGATGCGGCCGAGGCCGGGCACGTCCACGAACTTCTTGTCCTTCGGCGCCAGCGGCCGGGCGAGCCGGCCGATCATCTCGTCGAGCTCGTTCTGCCAGTCGGAGAGCTTCGCGGTGCGCTGGTTGAACTCCGCCACCGCCGCCTGCATCCAGCGCGACTCGTTGGCGATCGCCTCGCTCGCCTCGCGGTACTGGTGCATGAGGCGGATCACCATCCGCCGGCGCGTGTCCTCGTCGAACGCATCGAGCGGGCCGCGGGCCCGGATCTGCTCGATGAGCGCCTCGATCGTGTCTGGCTCTTCCGGCCCCACCTGGCCGTCTGGTTCCGTGGTCACTGTGCCCTCCTATATCCGAACACCTGGGCCGAACGTCTGTTGCGGTGAAGGTACCGCTGGCCCATCCACCTGTCAATAAGAAAGTGGCGATGTTCGAGTGTCTCGAGGGGGGCGATCTTGGCGCGTGGCCCGGACGGGGATCGGCCGGATCGCGGCGAGGTGCCAGATCCTCGAGCGGATTGACGGGTGCTCGCGCGGGCGGCCGGCGGTGCTTGTCGGCGCTCGGAGCGGCCGATGGTGTCGCGGGCTGTCTCAACGGGCCCGATGAGGGGACTTTCGGCAGGGTGCGACAGGCAGCGAGAAGCCCCCACGGCGGGGACCGATGGGGGCTTCTCGTTGGGAGGGCGGTTTGTCCCTCCCGGCGACGGGGCGGTCAGGCGGGAATCTACTCGTTGAGCCGCACGGAGTCAATGAGGTACGGGTCCGGCGTCGTCTTCGTCGCCTTGTCGCCACGGTTGATAGCGATCGCGAGCGCCGATGTCGTCGCGGCGGCGATCACGAACTCCGCCGGCGAACCGGTGAAGAGCCCGCTGGCGACGAGGACGACGCCCCATGCCAGCGTCGCGACGACCACGGCTCGAGGGACGTGCTTGCCGTCGATGCCGGGGAACACCTGGCGCAGCAGCCCGATCAGCAGAGTGATGAGCGGTGCGCTCGATCCGAACGTGAGGTACTCACTGAACTCGATCATTCGATTCCTCCTTCGCCGCGATCGCGCGGCCTTCCTCTAGTGCCGCGGCGGTCGCGGCCTGGACTCGGTTCGTTTCGAGCGACTGGTCGAGGGTCGCCTGGAGCGCGGAGAAGTTGGAGTTGGTGAGCTTGATGACGTGGTTGACTCGGGTGATCACCTTGTACGTCAGGACGACGCTCACGAACCCCGTGATGGCGGTGATGATCGGGGCGACGTAGGCCAGCGCGTCCAGCATGGGGTAATCCTACCTCGGCAGTTGCACCTTGTACGCTCGCCGGCCGGCTTCCTCGAGGAGCGGGGTGACGGTGACGTTCGGCATCCTGCCGGCGCCGTACTCGAGGAACGAGTAGAGGTCCGCCGCGTCCTGGGGGATCATCGGGCGCGACATCGCCGGCTCGGCCGCGATCTCCCACGCTCGCACGATCGCCTGCACCCACGGGAACTTCGGGCCGGGGTCTGACTTGCCAGTCTTGCGCCCGTTCGCGGTGTCCTCGTGCCCGACGTGCCCCATCGGGATCGCGCGGTCGCGGCGCTGGTCCAGGTAGGAGATCCGCCGGAACGGGATCCCGAACTCGGCCTTGAGCGCGACCATGATCTGTGCGATCGCCTCCACCTGGGCCGGCGTGTACGCCTCGAGCGCGGCGCTCTGCGCGACCTCGATCGAGATGCCCCACTCGTCCGCGCCGTAGGTGTCCACGTGCGATGCGCCGTAGCCCGCCGACCAGTTAGCCCGCTCGGTGGCGTAGTCCGTGAAGACCGTGATCTTGCCGTCGAACGGCCGCTTGCCGCCGACGAGCATGTCCGCGCACGGCCCGGAACCGTTCACCACGTTCGTCTCGGAGACGAACCAGTTGATCGTGCCGAGGTACTGGTCGCCGCTCTCCGGACCGCGCGTGGCGTGCCAGATCGCGTACATCGGCTTGCCGGGGCGCTTCTTCACCTTCGCGGCCGGGAGGCGCTGTCGGGTGGAGTTTGGAATGGTCACAGCGATCCCCTTCGGACCTTCTGCTCGCCCTCGCGGCGGAGCCGGTCGTGCGCCGGCGACGAGGCGTGATTCGTGGGAGTCGGGCGAGTCGGCGGCGGCGTCACCAGCTTGTCCTTGCGATCGGTGAGTCGCTTGCGGCGACGGGCTGGCGATGCCATCGGGCCTCCTCTACTTCGACGTCTGCTCCATGATGTACGCGACGATGACGAACCCGACGGCGCCGATCGTGGACAGCAACCGCGGGGTGCTCTCCTCGATCCACATCGCGGCGCGGGTGAGCGGCCCGCCGCCGGTGCCCGGCTTGTTCTTCACGATCTTGAGGAGCTCGGCGATGTCGTCCTTCGCGCTGGCGAGGTCCGCCTTCATCGTCTCGATCAGGGCGTCGTGCGCGTTGAGGAGCGCGTCATGGTCGTCGATGGCGGGGCCGATGCGGGCCTGGAAGCTCATGCCCTCCATCCGCGCGTAGTCTCGCGCGTCATCGCGCGCGCTGGCGCTGCGGAGGGACTGGATGTACGCACGGCCGTCCTCGGAGATGTCTGAGTCGTGGCGACCGTGCTCGTTCATCTAGGGGGTCCCTGTCGCTACCTGTACCCACTCCCAGGCGGCAAGCGCGTTGCGAAGGCAGACGTAGAGTACGTCAGGGGTGCCAGCGATGACCACCAGCGCATAACGGTAGTCGGCCGAAGCCGTGGGGAGCGCCTCGCGCGAGGGGACGCGCGGAAGGCCACCATTGAAGACGGGCGGGCCCGTGAACTGGTTGCCGCGGACGAGCGTTCGCAACTGGTCGATCTCCGCCTCGAGGTCGGCCAGACTCTTATTCGGCACCGTATGGGGCCTTCCGCAGCGTGAGGAACACGATGTAGTACGGCTCCACGCCGCCGGTGAATCGGACGCGCCGGTACGAGAACTCGGTGACGATGCAGCGCGTGTCCTCACCGATCTCCGGGTCGTGCATGGTGATCGGCAGCGCGCCGGCATCGCGCGGGCCGGCCAGGGCGCGCAGCGCGCGCAGCACGCGCATCGGAGTCCCGGTGGATCCGGCCATCGCGTCGGAGGTCGAAGCCTTGTCGAGCACGACGATCGCGCGCACCTCGTCCGTCATCTTCGAGGTCCAGGCGCCATGCAGGATGATGTCGCGCAGCGTCACCGACACCGGCAGGAGCGCACCGGTGATGGCCGGGATCGTCGGGAGCGGCTGGATCCACAGCCCGCTCGCCACCGCATCCGCCGGCAGGAACGCCTCGTAGGTGCCGCTCGCCTGGACGTTGAGCGTGTCCCCGTTCTCGTCCAGGAGGGCGAACGCGGCGCCGTCATTGATCGACGCCCACATCTCGAACCCCACCGTGCCGCTGCTCGGGCTCATGTCCACGTAGAACTCGATGGACCGCCACGTCTTCTGCACGTTGCGGTTCGGCCGGAACTCGCGGCTGAGGCGAATCACAGCGTCGGAGACGGCGTGCTCCACGCGCGGGTCGCTCGAGGCGGTGAGGCCGTCCGCCGGGAGACGGTAGCCGTACAACGTCGCCGTCTCCTGCGTCTCGTCGTCCGAGTGGAGCTCGATGAGCACGGAGGATCGCTCGCCTGATCCCGGCAGCGTGTAGAAGACCTCGAAGTCGCCGACGTACTCGACGTGCGCCGTGCCCGAAGTGATCGTCGCCTGGATCGCCACGCCGAAGTCGCCGGCGTTGAAGCTCGCCGGCGTCAGCGCCAGGCCGTGCATGTCGATCGACGTGCCGTACACGACTGTCGCCGCGGTCGTCCCCCAGGAGCCAGCCTCCGCGCGCTCCGCACCGGTGACGGCGCCGCCGATCACCAGCTTCACGGAAGCGTCGGCGACCACGCCAGGCGCCGGGAGAAGGTTCGCGCGCCGGCGCACGCTCCACCTCACGCCGACGATGGTGGCGAGCGGCGGGATGTACGTTGCCGCAGCGGCAGCGGTCAGGAGGAGGCGCTCACTGGTCGCCGCGGTGCCAGCGGAGTCGGCGGTGGCCGTGTCGTCCACGATCGCGTTCTCGGGGGTGGTCCATGCCGCCGTCCCCACGCCGTTGTCGGACACGGCGGCGTCCATGAGCACGAGCCGCGGCTGGCCGGTGAGGCTCGCGGTGATGATGTCCTCGGGCTTCGCGTGGATGTTGAAGTGCATGTGCGGGGTCAGGGGGCCGCGCGCGTCGGAGCCGGGCTCCTGGAGGCTGACGATCACGGAATGGACCGGGTGCTCCGCGTGCGCGTGGTCGTCCTCGATCACGCCGTACAGCGTCTTCCCGAACGGAGCGAGCGCGACCGGGGCACCGTGTCCGGCACTCTCCTCGAGATCCGCCTCGAGCGCGCCGTCCTGCTCCGCCCCGACGAACGAGTAGGACCCGCCGAGCTTGTACCGGATGAGGCCGAGCTTGTGGGGCGCGTACAGGTAGGCGTTGTGCTCCATCATCCCCACGAAGTTGTCGTCGGAGACGACGCCCTGGATCGAGGTGATCTTCGGGACGAAGACGCCCTCCTCGTCGAGCGTGCCGAGGGTGTCCTGCTTCCCCACCACCAGGTACCGGTCGAGCGTCGTGATCGCGTTGATCCGGTAGGTGCTCGATCCGCAGGGGTACGCCGCTCCCCAATCGCCAGAGGTCATCGGGGAGCCGGCGCAGAGGCTCACGTTGTTCTCGTAGCAGCGCGCCAGGACGGGCCCGACGCCCGGCTTGTTCCATTCGGTGAAGTACCGGGCGACGACCCCGGAGGGGCCGAGCGTCCACTCGTCCCCTGTACCGCTTGCGAAGGTCGCCACGGCGATTGCCGGGGCGCCGCCGCCCGTGAGCCCGGCGTCGTCCACCGTGAGGGCTGGCGGGCTTGTGGTGCCGTCTGCGGTCGGGGCGGCCGTCAGCGTCACCGTCCATACGAAGTCGGTGGTCGTGCCGGTGCGGCCCACCGTGACGTTCTGGAGGCCGGGGAGAAGGCGGAGCGCCGTCTGCATGTCCGCCGCGGTGATGTCGAAGGCGAGCGCGGAGGTGGTCTGCGCGTTGTACCCCGAGTTGAACGTGACGGTGAACGTGCCGCCGGTCGGGGAGCCGCTTTCGGTGAGCGTCTGCACTTCCGCGGTCGGCTCGTTCACGGCGGAGAGCTCGTGGAACCGCGCCTCCGCCTCGGTCGAGGTGTTGATCAGCGGGACGTACAGGTTGCCGTTGAACTCGGACCACCGCCCGGCCACCGCGCGATCGTCGCCGAAGTCGTGGATCTCGACGAGCGGCCACTCGGCGCCGTCGTCGCCGGTGAACCGGTACTTGGCGGCGTACCGACCGCGGAGGACGTAGAGGAACCCGGTCGCGACGTGGAAGTAGATCCAGCCCTTGCGCGTGCCTTCGGTGATGGATTCACTGGTCGCGAATCGAGCCCAGGTGCGCGCCTTGCCGAACGCTGAGAGGTCCCACTGGTTCGCCGTCTCGTAGACGCCAGGGTTCATCAGGAACGAGTAGCCGTAGCCCTGGTTGAACGTGGACATCGGGAGGTGGAACTCGGGCTCCGGGTCGCCCGCCTGACGCTTCACGCGCTTCACGTCCCATGAACGGTCGGCGCCCACCTTGCCGAGCGATTCCTGGTCGGCCAACTTGAGACGGATGCCGCCGAGGCGGAACGGTGAATCAGACGTCCTCGGGGATCCGGGCATGGTCATCGTTGGGCCCCTCCGGCCGGCGGTCGGCGGTATGTGCCGTTGCCGCTCACGGGTCGCTGGAAGATCCCGCTGCCAGACGATACAGCGCGGCCCTCGCCGGTGCGATGGTAGATGGTCGCGACCATGGTGTCGGTGAGGCCGAACGCCTCGGCCTGCGGGCGGCCGTGGATCGCGTACCAGTCGATGCTGTCGGTGAGGCCGAGCGTCTCGGTCTTCGGCTGCGCGAGCGCCCGGCCGGGGATGCCGCTGAGGATGACCAGGCTCACGGGTATCCCCTCGCGAATCCCTGTGTGGTGGGGGCGCTGGCGGGCCGGGCTAGTCGGCGGCCCGCCAGCGCCCGGCTACTCGTTAGCGATCAGGATCGGCTCGAAGAGCGGCTGCCCGTTCCGGTTGGCGGTGATCGTCACCGCTCCGCCGGGGCCGACGTCGAACGCGACATCGGTGTTCAGCACGATCACCTTCGACAAGATGCGCTCAACGGCCGCGAGGTTGAACGGCGCGGGGAGCTGCGTGGTGTTCGCCTCCCACACCGGCGTCCCGCTGCCGGCGTAGAGGAAGGTCTGAGCAAACATGGGCATGGAAACGATCTCCTTCTTGCTGCCGCGAGGGTGCGGCCGCGCCTATCTTACCCGCCCCATGTCCACGGGCCGCGGGCCTTGTCTGACTTTGGAAGGAGCGCCTGGCGCGCGGCCTCGAGCTTCGCCCGTACGTTGATCTCCGGGTTCGCCGGGACCTCCTGCTCCGTGGCGTAGATGCCGGTGACGATGTGCTCGACGCCCTCGATGTTCTCGACGCCGTAGAACTCCGTCACTGTGTGCTTGTCCGTCTCGCGGATGTAGCACGCCTTCGAGTGGACATCGAGGACGCACTCCGGGTCGTGTACGAGGCGGTTGACCTGAGCGGTCTGGTAGCTACGCGATCGGATCTCCATGCTGCCCCTCCTACGGGATGTCGATGAGGTACGTGACGCCAGCCGCGCCAGCGCCGCCCGCGGTTGCCGCCGCGCCGCCTGCAGCCGAGAGCGTCGGCGTGGCCGTGAGCGTCTTGCACCACACGACGACGCTACCCCCACCGCCGCCGCCCGCCGCGTTGTTGGCGCCGGTGGTGTGCACTGCGGCAGCGCCGCCGCCACCGCCTCGGCATCCGGCGAGCGCGAGGTCGATGAGGGCAACCACGGACGGGGTAACCGGCGGAAGGACACCGCCGGCGCCGCTGCCGCCGCCAGAGCCGATGCCACTCCCGCCGCCGGCATCGGCGGCAGCGGTGTTGCCGTAGCCGCTTCCCCCGCCGTTGCCGTGCCCACCAGTCCTTCCCCCCATGTGCAACCCGAGCGGGTGGAGATACGCCTTGAACGTGTCGGTGTTTACCGAGTCTCCGGCCCACCGCTCACCCGCATCGGAGTTGTTGTAAGTGGGCGAGAGCGCGCCCTGGCCGCCGCTCCCTGTGGCCGTCCCGGCGTTGGTGGTGTCGCGGTATCCGGCACCACCGTTCGCGGAGATCGGACGCGAGGCGGTGCCGGTGATCGTGTTGGCGCAGATGAAGATCATCACGCCGCCGCACCCGCCCTGGGCGCGGCCGCCGCTGACGGCCACACCCCCCCGCGCGTAGTCGGTAGTGAACGTGACGGCGGCTCCACCGCTCGGGCCGTCGCCGCGTACCTCGCCGGCGGCGCCGAAGTCCAGCGTCTCCAGGAGGATGAACCACGGGCCGCCCTGGAGGGTGAGCACGTCGTCCACGTCCAGGCGGTCGAGCGCGACGACGCGGCCGGGGTAGTCGGCCTCCGTCCAGGTGGTGGGCGCGGAGATCGTGACGTCGGTGGAGACGTCGCCGTTGTGCGGGAACGTGGGATCTCCGGTGAGGTGAACGGCGAAGGGGACGCTCATCTGTTACTCCTTGCGGGCTACGCGCCCTCGCCCGAGTGGGTCCACGTCACGACCAGCGAGTCATCGGCGAGCTTGCTGACCACCGGCGAGATGAGCGCACGGGCGACGGTGTTCGCCGCCGACCCTGCGACGTTGGTGAGCGGGCTTTCGTTCGTGAGGACCACCTCGGCGATCGCGCCGTTGGTCGCCTCGCCCGCCACCCATGTCGTCTCGTAGGTGATGGTTCGCGCGCTGCCGGTCAGGCCGCTCGAGGCCGCGGCGTCCAGCGCCTTTGCGGAGGCCGCGATGTACGTCACGATCGCCGCGCCAGCGCCGGTCTTCGCGACGGCCGTGGTGCCGGTGCCGAGGCGCATCCCCGTGGGCTCGCTGAGGACGCCGATGCCAGCGCCGCGCTCCATGTACGTTTGATCGCCGACGCGCGTAATCAGGTTCTTGACGGTGCGGTCGTCCTTCACGCGGCCGTCCGCGCCGACGACGCGAATCCGCATCCAGCCGACCATGCCGATCGCGCTCTTCATGGTCCCGCCCCTAACGCTGGAGGATCGTGTTGCCCGGCTTGATCGGAGCATAGTCGCGATCGAACTTCGCGTATGCCTGGACGAGCTCGGTCGCGTACTGGCCCTTCGTCGAGGGCACACGGTTCAGGTACTCGAACGCTGCGACCACGCCGGCGGAGACGGCGATCGCCTCGGGGATCTCGATGTAGTCGCCGTCCTGCCACGGGGTATCCGGCTGGCGGACCACCTCCATGATGATCTGCTCGCTCGTGCTCGGGATGCGCGACATGACGAGCGACTTCCCGGCCGTGCCGTTCGGTCGCACCGTCCAGGAGCCAGCGCCCTTCGATGCGTCGCGGTCGTAGACGACATCATCGACCGTCGAGCGGTAGTAGACGCCGCGGCGCCGGTTGTCGTCGAGAAGCGATGGGTGCGCCGTGAGCGCGAACGCATGGGCCGTGCCGTCGCCGGTCGCGACAACGATCTGGTCGATGAACCAGACGAGGGCGAGGCCGGCGCGCACCGCGTCCGCCCACGAGTGGGTCATGCCCGACTGCGGCTTCGGCGGGAGGATCGAGTAGACCTCGTACTCGTCGCCGCTGGCCGACCCGATGCTCCACGCGCGCACCGGCGCGAGTGCGCCCGTGGCGGGGGTGAACGGCTCGACGGCCAGGCGGCGCACCTTGTCTGCGTCCGCGGCGCCGGGGAGCCGCACCCATGCCGAGGACAGGTACGAGACGTCCGAGCCCTGGTCGCGCAGCACCGCGTCAATGAGCTCCGTGACGGATCCGTTGGAGGTGGTGACGCCGGAGAACGCGGCGCCCGCGGCCTGGGCCACGAGGAACGCGATCCTGGCGAGGGTGTTGCCGCCGGGTCGGAACGGCGGCGACGGGTCCGACTCTACCAGCGTGCTCGAGTTGAGGAAGATGTACCGGTACCACGAGTCGCCGGTGCCGGCGGTGTCGTCGTACGAGTAGAGCACCCGGCCCGCGACCAGCGTGGTCGTGACGACGGTGGTGGCGAACGCGCCAGAGGGCTCGGTGTCACGGAAGATCCGCAGGCGGTCGAAGTCCACCAGCCGTTCCGTGATGTCCTCGGCGTAAACCCTGACCGTGATCATCGCCGCGCTCCAGACTCAAAAACAGGAAGCCAGCCTCGATACAGCATTTATGTCTCTAGTGAGCATTTGCACATATCGAGACTGGCGCTCAATAGCGAGATGCCTGCTACAGCCCCTCGACCTTGTTGGTGTCGGGGTTGAACTTCACCACCTCAGGGGCGATGTGGTTGGCCTCGCCGGTGTCACCGGGATCGACGGCCGCGTACTTCGTCACCGGCGCCGTGCGGCCGGCCGTCTCTTCGTGGAACGCGCCCTCGGCGACGGTGTACCGCTCCTCGCCGGTTTCCTCGGCGAACGCCTCGTCGTCGGGGAGCGGCTGGCCGAACCAGAGGGGCTCCTCGTTGGATGGCGGCTCTTCGCCACGGCGGTACACCGCGTAGACGTGGCCGGTCGGGCCGGTGCTCTGCTTGAACCACATGAGCGCCTCGCCGCGGGTCCACTTCTGATCATCGCTGGCGTCGGCGCGCATCTTCGGCGCGATGTACACGCCGTTGGAGAACTTCCGCTTGAGGGTCGTTCCCTGGTAGGAGCGGCTGCGCGAGCGGATCAGGTACTCGACGTCGGGGTCGAAGCCGTAGTACCGGGGGTGCCCGTAGGGGTCCTGGCGGTGGGCCTTCTCGGCCACCTCTGCGTTCGTTGCCATGCTGGATCTCCTTGTCCTGGTGCGCGTGAAGTGTACGCGCTACTCGCCGACGTCCGAGAGCGCTGCCTCACGCTGCGCCTGCTCGGGGAGCCGGACGAACATCTCGTAGAGGCGGATGTCGTCGATGGTCAGCTTGCCCGCCTTCTCGGCAGCGCGCAGCGCCTCCTCAAGCAGCGCGACGCCGCGCTCGGGGAGGGCCACGGGGCCCGTCTCGCTGAGAACATCCTCGCGCCCCGGCTTCGGCGACCACCCGTTCGGGATCTTGATGAGGTCGAGCGTTTCCGCCTCGGCTTCGGAGATCTCCAGGCGGTTCCGCGTGTTCTTCACGATCGTCATCGTGACGAAGTTGCCCTCCGCGGGAAGGAGGTTCGCGAGCCGGTACCTCTCCGTGATGCTCAGGTCGATGTTCTGCTCCGCTGCCACTGATGCCCTCCATGACACAAAGATGCGGGACGGTTTCCCGCCCCGCATCCTACACCCAACCGTGAGGTCGGGGGCTACGCGCCGATGATGTACATCGTCACCGCCGTCGCCGACGTGCGGAGGAACACCAGGATCGCCGACTCGTTCTCAGCGACCGTCTGCGCCGTGTCAGCGACCGTGACGCCATCGCCACCCTGGAAGGTGGCGGTCTGGTTCCCGTCGTTGACGTAGTAGCACACGATCGTCTGCCCGTTGGCGGTCAGCGCCCCGACGCCCGTGGCACCGGCGACGATGTTGACCGCCGTGTCGGTCGTCACGGTGCCGCCGCCGGTCGTGGTCGTGTGGACCACGATGCCGGCCACGATGTTCGCGACCGTCAGGGTGTGGTTCTGCGTGTCCACGTCCGTCGCGGTCATCACCTCGCGGATGCGGCCGGCCGTCACCAGCAGTCCGCCGGCCGTGATCGTGACGCCACCGGCCGTCACCGTCGCCCCGCCCGCCGTGACGGTCAGCCCGCCCGCGGTGATCGTGGCTCCGCCCGCCGTCACCGTGAGGCCGTCGGCCGTGACGGTCAGCCCGCCCGCGGTGATCGTGGCTCCGCCCGCCGTCACCGTGAGGCCGTCGGCCGTGACGGTCAGCCCGCCCGCGGTGACGGTGAGGCCGCCCGTGGTGATGGTCGCACCGTTGCCGATGATGACCTCGCCGGTCGCCACGCTGTTCAGCGTGATCGTGCCGGTGCCCTTCGCGTCGATCGTCACGGACTCGTCCGCGCCGGACGAGATCGCCGCGATGGCGACTCCGCCCGCCGCTGCCGCTGCCGTGATCTTCACGCCCGTCGCCGCCGAGGCGGTGGCCGTGTTGACCTGGAAGCTCGGGTTGGTGGCGCCGTTCGGGCCGACCGCGATCGCCGCCGCGGTGGCCGCGGTGATGGTCGTGGCGTCGGCGACGAGCGTGCCCGCCGAGTCGATGATGACCGTGCGGGTCCCGGCGGCCGTCTCCACCGCGAGGGCGGGGGCGTTGGCCGGGATGTAGTCCACCATCCGGTTTCCGATGAAAACCTTGATCTGCTTACCATCCCCAGGCATGGCTATGTTCCTTGTCAGCGGCCCTCGCGGGCCGCGCTAGATCCTCTTTGACGGCGCCCGCTACGGCGCCGTGTACGGGCCGGCCTGGAGCGCGTTGCGGAACGCGCCAGCATCCATGCCGACGCTCACGGCTCCGAAGTTGGGCGTCGCGCCCGCCACGGTCAGCACGCACCGGACGAAAGCGAGGTTGTTGTGGAGCCGGTCCGGCAGGCTGATCGGCGCCGCTGCGGTGCCGGAGCCAGTGACGCGCGGGCGAGTCTTTTGGAACTCCCGGTAGGTGCCGGCGAGCGCGTCGGACTCCTCCCATGTGATGTCCAGCGTGTCGGCCGCGTCGTCCTGTTCCGGGATGTGAACGACCACGGGGAAGCCTTCGATCGGCGCCTGGCCGATCTCGATCCCCGCTGCCGTCTCGGTGGCGGTGAGGTCGCCGTCAGCGATCACCCGCCAGTTGGTGTACGTGTCACGCATGATTGCGTTCTCCTGATCCTTCTCCCGCAGTCGGTTAGACGCGGATGCCGCGCGCGACCGAAAGGCAGTCCTTCGACCACGCGCCGAGGCCGACAACCCACTCGAGACGGTGCCGCTGGACCGGCTTGTCGTGGAGGGTTTCGGCGATCTTCTTGACCGACAGCGGGGCGTACTGCATCCCCTCGAGGGAGTGCGTGCCCTGCTTCACGAAGTACACGCGGGTCGCCGCCGTGAAGGCGCCGGACTCGGTGTAGTCGTTGGCGATGATCGCCGTCTCGGTCCCGTTCTCGTCCACGGCCGGGCCGATGTCGTAGAACGGGATGTCGTTGTAGACGAACATCGGCCGGGTCGCCGGCGAGCGAAGGGTCTGGCGGGCGTTGCCGAACGGCATCCCCTTGACCCAATCGTAGTGATCGCCGACCAGCTTGAGCCGGCGGAACACCGACCGGGCGGTCAGGCCGAAGCGCGAGGAGCACAGCGCGAAGTCCGGCTTGTGGCCGTCCACCGCGTAGATCGCCTCGTCGATGCGGTCGATGAACGCCTGCATCGTGGCGTCCGTCGGGCTCGCCGACGGGCGGATGTCCAGGGCGGTCGCGCCGATGCTCTGGCTCGACGCCAGGTTACCGATGATCTTCTCGATGCCCTCGAACTGGTTGGGCTCGCCGGCCTGGTCGCCGTTGATGAAGACGTTGTTGAGCTCGTAGGCCGCGCCCTTGATCGCGAGCATGGTCTGCCGCGTCGAGGGGCGCTCCTTCACCCCGCCGTCCTTCTCGAGGACGTTCGGGATGTCGATGTGCGTGCCCATCATGTAGACGCCGGCCGAGAGGTTCTTGCCTCGGACGGTGTTCTCGGGGAAGGGCGCGTTGATCGGCAGCCAGGACGGACGGATCACGCCGTCATACCGAATGCCGGTGGTGGTGAGCTCTCCGGTGGAGCGCCACGACATGAGGTCGCCGATGAGCGACTCCTGCGTGAAGCCCACAAAGACGCCCTTCTTGAACGTGTTGGTCTGCGCGATCGCGTGTTCTGCGAGCGTGAACGGCATGGATGTACTCCGTCAGGAGGAGCGACCGTCTCTGACTCGCAAGGGGCTACTCGGCGAACGCTCGCGCGAAGAGCTCCTCGGGGTCGTTGATGTCGCGAATCGGGTTGGCGGTGCTCGGCGCGTTCCCTCCTGTGCTCGGGACACGGGCGAGGCCGGCACGCTTCTTGACGGAAGCATCTCGGCGCTCGGCGCGCTCACGGACGTCGGCGGGTACGGGCTTCGCTACAGACGCCACGAAGGCGTCGTCGATGGCTTTGGTCAGGTTCGCGAGCCCGGTTCGGTCCGCGGTGAACTCACCGGCGTTGATCCTGGCGATCAGCGCGTTCCTCGACTGCTCGGGGATCGCGCGGACGCGGGACAACTGGTGGTCAGTGTCAGCCTTGAACTGGACGGGATCGATGGCGGCGGCCGGGTTTACCGGAGTCGCCTTCTTCTTGAAGTAGGCTCGACCCTGCCAGAACGCGGCGGCTTGCTCGGGCTCGGCTTCCTCCCATGCGCTGAACGCATCGGGGTCCGTTTCCCTCACTCGCTCCGTCTCGGCAACGAACGTGCGAAGCTGCTCCTCTTCGGACGCCTGGGCGGAGGTCTTCTCCTGTGCGTCGTCGTGGCCGCGCTTGTACGCGGCCCCCAAGAGGTTCTTCGTCACGTCCGCCAGCAGACGACGCGGGACGCTGTTGATCGCGGCGGGGTTCTTCGCCACCTCGATCGTGTGCCGGAGCATCCGCTGTTCGGGCGTCTCCGGTTCGGCGTCTTCGTCTTCTGCGGGCGGCTCGTCGCCGGTGTCGGCGTCGTCGTCCTGGTCGTCATCGACCGCGCTGTCCTCGTCGGGGTCCTCGTCCTCATCAGGCACGTCGCCATCGACGTCCCCTGCCGGCTCGGACATCTCCTCGAAGGCTTGGGCCAGGAGATCCTCGGGGTCAATGGCCGAAGCGGGCGCAACGACGTCCTGCGGCTGTTCGCCAGCGGACTCGTTCTCGTCCTGGGGCCGATCCTGATCCATCACGGTTTCGCTTCCTCCTCGATTCGTTCGGAACACTACGCCTCTACAATGCCCGTCGGCAAGGAGAATCGTCCATGACGACATCGACGCAGATGACGAGGGCCGAGGCGCGCGACGCGCTCGAGGCCAACTGGCGGGCCTGGCTGTACCACTTCTACGGCGACAGCCTCCGCACCGCTTCCGGCGAGGAGTCCGAGTTCGCCCCCCATCACGTCGACTTCTGGGAGGCGTTCTGGTCCGTCCAGTCGGGCCGGCTTCCCCGCCTCGCTGGCGCCACCCGCAACTCGATCTTCTGCGTCTGGCCTCGCGGCCACGGGAAGTCAACCTCGATCGAGATGGCCGTCGCGTCGGCGGCGGCACGGAAGACGCGGCGCTATGCGCTGTACGTCTCGGCATCGCAGGACCAGGCCGACGGGCACGTCACGAACATTGGCGCGCTCCTGACCGGCGACCGGTTCCGGTACTTCTACCCGGAGGCCGGCGACCGGCGCGTGGGCGCCTACGGGAACCCGAAGGCGTGGCGCCGCAACCGGCTCCAGACGTCCTCGGGGTTCACGGTCG
>JBAYUZ010000014.1:0-34159 GCA_041674885.1 Dehalococcoidia bacterium | reverse complement strand
TGGCAGTCCGCCGACCCCGGCCTGCAGTACGACACCACGATCAACGAGTGGCACACCTCGCCGGCCGGTGGCCGCATCGAGGGCTCCAACCCGTGCTCCGAGTACATGTTCCTCGATGACACGGCGTGCAACCTCGCCTCGCTGAACGTGCTCGCGTTCTACGACCAGGAGCGCGCGCAGTTCGACATCCCGGCCTACGAGCACGCCTCGCGCCTGTGGACGATGGTGCTCGAGATCTCCGTGCTGATGGCGCAGTACCCCAGCCGCGAGATCGCGCGGCTGTCGTGGGACTACCGCACGCTCGGCATCGGCTACGCCAACCTCGGCGCGCTGCTGATGGTGCAGGGCATCCCCTACGACTCGCCCGAGGCGCTCGCGCAGACCGGCGCGCTCACCGCGATCCTCACCGGCGTCTCCTACGCGACCTCCGCCGAGATGGCCGCGCGCCTTGGCGCGTTCCCGCGCTACGCCGAGAACCGCGCCGCGATGCTGCGCGTGATCCGCAACCACCGCCGCGCCGCCTACGACGCGCCCCGCGAGCAGTACGAGGGTCTGACCGTCCTCCCGAAGGCGATCGACCAGAACCGCTGCCCGCAGGACCTGCTCCGCGCCGCGCAGAACGCGTGGGACCGCGCGCTGAACCTCGGCGAGGCGCACGGCTACCGCAACGCGCAGGTCTCGCTAATCGCGCCGACCGGCACGATCGGTCTGCTCATGGACTGCGACACGACGGGCGTCGAGCCGGACTTCGCGCTCGTGAAGTTCAAGAAGCTCGCGGGCGGCGGCTACTTCCGCATCGCCAACGAGTCGATGCCCGGTGCGCTCGCTCGCCTCGGCTACTCGCCGGATCAGGCGCAGGCGATCATCGCCTACTGCGCCGGCACCGGCTCGCTCGATGGCGCTCCGCACATCAACCGCGACTCGCTGGCCGCGCGTGGCTTCACGCACGACCTGCTGGGCCGCATCGATGCCGCGCTGCCCTCGGCGTTCGACATCACCTTCGCGTTCAACAAGTGGTCGCTGGGTGAGGACTTCTGCCGCGACGTGCTCGGCTTCACCGCCGAGCAGCTGGCGAACCCCGGCTTCAGCGTCCTCGAGGGCCTCGGCTTCACCCGCGCCCAGATCGAGGAGGCGAACGACGCCATCGTCGGTCGCATGACGATCGAGGGCGCCCCGCACCTCAAGCCGGAGCACTACGCGGTCTTCGACTGCGCCAACCGCTGCGGCAAGTACGGCACGCGCTACATCGCACCGATGGCGCACGTGCGCATCCTCGCCGCCGCGCAGCCGTTCATCTCCGGCGCGATCAGCAAGACGATCAACATGCCCTTCGACGCCACTGTGCAGGACGTCGCCGACGTCTACATGGAGGCCGCGAAGCAGATGGTGAAGGCGGTCGCGCTCTACCGCGACGGCTCCAAGCTCTCGCAGCCCCTCTCCGCCGTCGCCTTCGACGACCTGGACGAGGACGACGAGGACGAGGACGCCGCCCCCATCACCGCCCCGGTCGCCGTGGAGCACCCCGCGGTGCGCGCGGCGCAGGAGCTCCTGCGCGGCCAGCGCGAGAAGCTCCCGACCCGCCGCCGCGGCTACGCGCAGAAGGCGAAGGTCGGCGGCCACTCGATCTACCTGCACACGGGCGAGTTCGACCCGAAGGACGGCGGTGCGCCGCGCCTGGGTGAGATCTTCGTGTCGATGTCGAAGGAGGGCGCGGCGTTCGGTTCGCTCATGAACTGCTTCGCCATCGCCGTCTCGATCGGCCTGCAGCACGGCGTGCCGCTGTCCGCCTACGTCGACTCCTTCATCTTCCAGAAGTTCGAGCCGAACGGCATGGTGATCGGCCACGACCGCATCAGCATGGCGACCAGCATCATCGACTACCTGTTCCGTGAGCTGGCCGTGACCTACCTGGGCCGCGAGGAGCTGGCGCACTTCGGCCCGCCCGCCGACAACGAGCCCGTCGCCGACGCCGCCCACGAGGTACCCGAGGCGCTGGAGGCCCCGACCCAGATGACGATGGCCGATGTCATCGCCTTCGACGCCGGGGACGCGGAGCCCGAGGTCGTGGAGGCCGTCGCCTCGACCGCGACGGCAACCGCAGCCGCCCCGGTGATGGGCACCGCGACGACGACCGTGACCGCGACGAAGCTCGAGGTGCGCGTGGAGTCGAAGCAGAGCAAGGTCGCCGAGGCCCGCCTGAAGGGCTACGAAGGCGACCCCTGCGACGAGTGCGGTCAGCTGATGATGGTCCGCAACGGCACCTGCCTGAAGTGCCTCAACTGCGGCGCCACGTCAGGCTGTAGTTAGAAAGCCCTGACACCACAGGGGGAATCCGAAAGAGGTAACGCGTACCCGGGGGCTAGCGAGCAAAGCCCTAGCCCCCGGTGTACGCAGCGAGCGGCCATCCGTTCGGTCTAGGACACAGGCCCGTTGATGATCGCGCCGGGCGCCACTTCGGCTCCCCGCACTGGCCCGTTGACGATGCCCCTGATCCGAAGCGTTCCACCGGCATTGGTCGCGGAACCGTTCAGCACCCCGCCAACCTCGGCAGAACCGCCCTCATGCACAGTGAGAGGGCCGTTGACCACACCGGCAAGAGTGGCGCTCCCTCCGGCGCGTACCGTGATGCTGCCGATGACTATTCCGCCGAAGCGCACTTCGTCCTCGACCTCAAAGTCCTCGCGTACAACACCGTCAACGTTACGCATCTTCCTGACCTTCTTCCGATGCGGCGTCGAGGATCGCCCGCGCTGCCTCAAGGTGCTCGATCAACGTCGATAGTTCTGACCGATCCACGTAGAGCGTGACGCTAGTCTCGGCGTCAGAACTCACGTACTCGATCCAGATGTGCGGATCGTCCGTCACCTCGACGCCGGGCTCGGCAACGATTTCGAGCCGCCCCCCCGAGTCGGTGCGGATGCCTTCTGCAAGGTCGGTGTTCAGTTCGAGGGTGAGGCTCACGCCGCTCTCCAACTCGAACGGACGGTTCACGTCGCCCGGTGCTGCTTGTTCGCGCGCCTCGGCGTACCAATCTTCATGGCGGCGGCTCTCACTCTCGACCGGCACGGGAACCTCCCTTCATCCGGCGCATTATGGGCCAGCGAGCATCCCAGCGAGCAACGCGCATCCGTCTAAGGTTGTCCTCGATTGTCGGCCATCGTCAGAACATCAGGAAAATGGCCGCCCCGTGACTTCACCAGACGGCCATCTTCTATGCTGGACGCTACGACTTCGGATGCCTGAACTGCGGCGCCATCAGCGGCTGCAGCTAGCGGGACGTCGAGGCGACACGAACCAACGCGGGCGGCCTTCGGGCCGCCCGCTTGTCTACGCACGGCACACCTGCGAGGCTTGCTGCGATCAGGCAGCGAGAGTGAGCGACGAGTGATCACCGAGCGCGCTACGGCCATCGCCCCCAGCGACCGCCGAGGCTACGCGCTGCTCGTGCGGGCGGGGCGCGCCAACCAGCTCTCGTTCGACCTGCTCGCCACCTGGGATCGCCTCAGCGAGGCGATCGGCCGCATCGCCACCTCGCCCGTGATCGTGGAGCCGAACGCCTACGGCGCCGTCTGGCGCTTCGACTCCCCGCGCGAGATGGAAGCCCTCGTCGACCTCGTCCACCACATCGTCACCACCGACGACTGGCTCCTCCGCACCGAAGACCGCATCGAGTACACCGGCTGGCGCAAGCACGAGATCGAGGCGCTCGTCGCCGCGTGGCGCCGCTCCGACGCCCCCGTGCTAACCTCGCCGTCATGACCTCCACACCACGCGCCGAGGACGATCCGCACCTCGACTGGCACAGCGACGCGCGCGCCATCATGGACGCCTTCGCCAACGACATCGCCTACCGCCACATCGCCGGCACGCAGGTCGAGCTGCTGCGCTACGCCGCCGCCGCCGACCCCGCCTCGATCCCCGCCACCGAGGCCGAGGCCTGCTACGCCGAGCACCGCTGCCTCTGCACCGACATCGACACCGAGCAGGCCGTCGGCAGCATCGAGGAGTTCGTGCGCTTCCTCGTCGCCCGCGCCATGCTCCGCACCGACGTCGACGGCAGCCTCACCATCACCTCGATCGGCCGCGACTTCCTCCGCTTCATCGAGGAGCGCGACCTGCCCGACAAGGCGCTGTAGGGGCGCCAGCGCCCCCCTCACGGCCCGGAAGCCAACCTCTGGGGGTACGACGCCCACTCCGACTTCCAAGGGGGGTCGGGGCACAGCCCCGATGGGGGCTCTGGGGGTGAAACCCCCATCACAGGGCGGGTGGGCGGGACAGACACAGACGCCGAGCGCAGCGAGGCGCCCCCACTTCCCCGGCGCAGCCGAGTCACCACTAGGGCTCGCGCACCGACCCGCCCGCCGGCGGCGCCGCAGCAGCCGCCGCATCCGGGTGCAGGTTCCCTGCCAGCGCCGCCTCGACCGCCCGCGCGACCATCTCGATGTCGTCCTCGGTGTTGTACGCCGCCAGAGACAGCCGCACGCAGCGCGCCTCGCGCACCGAGCGGCACACCACCTTCGCCGACAGCCACAGGTGCGACACCAGCACCGCCGGGTCGATGTCGCCCACCTGGAACGCGAACAGCCCCGTGCGCGTCCCCTCGGTGTGCGGCGAGGTCACCGTCACCCCCGGGATGCCGCCGATGCGCCGCTCCGCCGCCACGTTCAGCGCGCGCACACGGTCCCACACCGCCTGCGGCCCCGACTCGAGGTACTGCTCCACCGCCGCGACCCCGCCCGCCAGCAGCACGCCCGACACCGTCGTCAGCTCGAACTTCTGGATCGACTTCCGCTCCGGCACGAACCCGCCGTCGAAGTCGAACGAGGCGGCCGCGTGCCCGCCCACCGCCTGCGGCTCCACATCCTCGATGCGGTCGCGGCGGATGTAGAGCGCGCCCAGCCCGCCCGGGCCGCACAGCCACTTGTGCATCGGCAGCGCGTACGCGTCCACGCCGCTCGCGTGCACGTCCAGCGGCTCATGCCCGCCCGTCTGCGCGCCGTCGATGAGCACCAGCGACCCCGCACTCTCGCGGTGGGCCAGCGCCACGATCTCCGACACCGGCAGCCACTGCCCCGTCGAGTACGACACGCCCGAGATCAGCACGATGCGCGTGCGCGCGTCGATGGCACGCCCGAACGCCTCCAGCATCGTCCCCGGCGAGTCATCCGAGGACAGCGGGACGATGTGCAGGTCGGCGCCCCGGCGCTCCCGCAGGTAGTACGACGGCACGATGCCGCTCGCGTGCTCGATGCCGGTCGTGACGACGCCGTCGCCGTGCTCCACCGACAGCCCGGCAGTGACCAGGTTGATGCCGTCCGTCGTGTTGTCCGTGATCGCGATCTCGTCCGGGTCGGCGCCCATGAGCTTCGCGCACACCTCGCGGTAGCGGGTCGCGAGGGCGCGGCGCGCCTCCAGCAGCGGGCGGGCGGTCGGCCCCTCGTGCAGCTCGCGGTCGAGCCAGTCGCGCATCGCCTGCGCCACCGGCTCGCTCATCGGCCCCTGGAACCCGCAGTTGAGGTAGACGAGGTCGCGCAGCACCGGCGTCTGCGCCCGCAGCCAGGCCCATCGAGCAGCGTGGTCAGTCGTCATCCTCGAACTCCTCGTCCCGCATGTGCGCGTCGAGGTAGTGTGCCACGCCTGCAGGCGGTCGAGGTGCTGAGGGTCTATGCCTCGGACGGCGCGAGGCCGGGCTGCGGGCCGTAACGGTTCTCGCGGGGTTCACTCGGTCGAGTAAGCAGATACAGCCGGATCGCGAACCCGACGTACGGCGCAAACGGCAGCGCCCACATCGACCATTGCGCGACCATCAGGAGATCCACCACCGGCGCGCCGGCAACGAAGCCCGCCACGGCCAGCGCCGAGGCAACCGGAAGAACGACAACCGGCAGCAGCCCCGCACTGAGGGCAATCAGCCACCACGCCGAACGCCCGGAATCGTGCAATCGGCGCACTGCAACCGCGTATCCCGGTACGAGCATCAGGAGCGACAGCAACCCCACGAGCAGCGCGGCCGGAGCGGTCAGGATCCCGAGGTAGGCAAAGACAGAGCTCTGAGGCATAAAGAGCGGCGTCATCGCAGTCGTCGCGCCAGGCACGCCGACGACGTACGCGAACCACGCCGCGCGCTCGATGAGGAATACAACGGCCTGCGAGAAGAGGAAGAACGACCAGTATTCGAGGCGCGTGGAACGTCCGCTGAACGTCGCGTACTTCCGAAAGCACGCGACCACTGCATCGACAATCTTCACCGCAGTGCCCCCCGGCGCGTTCGGCCGGACACTACCACACCGCTACAGCGTCAGCGCACCCAGATGCGGCGCGCCGCCTCCATCCCCAGCACCAGCTCGCGACCGTCGAGGCGCACCGTGACGGTGCCGCGGTACGCGGCGGCCTCCATCACCTCGATCGACTGCCCGGGGCGGATCCCCTCGCGGTCGAAGAAGCGGAGCAGCTCCTCCTCCTCCTCGTACACGCGGTCGACGGTCGCCGTCTGGCCGTCGCCGAGGTCGGAGACGCGCCGCGTCGACAGCGAGCGCGCGTGAGGGCCGCCGGGGATCGGATAGCCGAACGGCGAGGTGCCCGGGTTGCCCAGCCGCTCCACGATCAGCGGCTCCGTGATGTCGGAGATCGAGTGCTCCATCAGGTGCGCCTCTTCGTAGGCGCGCCACCACTCCAGGCCCAGCACCTCCACCAGCAGGCACTCCGCCAGCCGGTGCCGTCGCACCATCTGCTCCGCCCGCGCAAACCCGCTCTTCGTCAGGTGGATGCGCTTGTGCTCGTCCATCGTCACCAGGCGGTCACGGCGCAGCCGCGCCATCATCCCGGCGACCGAGGCCGGCTTGATGTCCAGCCGCTCCGCGATCCGCGCCGCGATGACGTCCTCATGCTCGTCGTGGGAGAGGCGGTAGATCGTCGTCAGCGCGTCGTCGGACGCGACGTTGGTCACCTGCTTGGGCACGGGCGCCTCCTCAGCCGCGATGCTCACACGCCGCCGGGGCGGCCTGCAAGCACCCGAGCAGCGGGGAGGCGCATAGGCGAGGCCCGCCCTATGATCCCCGCGTCCCACCCGGCGCCTAGTGCGAGGCGACCTGGCATCAGCACCGAGCGCATCGACCCCGAGGCAATGCAGGACGCCGTGCTCGGCCCGCTCGTGCGCGTGGTCGAGGAGGCGGTCGCCGGCCAGCGCTGGGCGCTCGTCGGCGCAGCCGCCTGCCGCCTGCAGGGCACCGAGGCCGACTCCCCCAACCTCGAGTTCATCACCACCGCCACCGGCCTCGCCACGCTCGCCGAGATGCTCGACATCCCCTCGGAATGGGGGCGCGGCACCCATCTCGCCGCCCAGCGGCTCCACTTCATGCGCGGGCAGGTGCCGGTCTTCGTCTTCGGCGACCCCGTCTTCCACGGCCGCTACGAGTCGCTGACGCCCCTCGACATCCCGTCGCTGTGGGATGCACGCGAGCGCGTCGAGCTGCCCAGCGGCGGCCACGTGCTGGCCACCCCGCTCGAATGGGAGCTCCTGCTCGCCGTCGTCCTCGACGCCCCGGCACGCATCGAGTCGCTGCGCACGCGGATGCGCGACGCCGGCTTCGACGGTCGCCTGCTCACCCGCCTCCTGCGCGAGGGCCACGTCGCCGCCGCAACCGAGGAGGCCGTCTGGAAGCACCTCGAAGCCCCCGGGGCGTAGCCGTCGAGGCCCAGCGGTTCAGCCAGCCGCCGTTATCCGCATTCGTGATGGGCTTATCCCACGCCTCGATGCCCGATCGTGGAGGCTCTGTCGAGAACTCGGCATGTTGAGGCGGTTGCGGGGTTCCCAGGGCGGCTACATTGAGTGCACGTCAGGCGGGGGCGCTGGGAAGCGAAGCTGCAACAAGCTTCTCCGGCGGGCAGTTCCATCCTGAATAGAGACGGCCGGCCCTCCGAGATCTCGGGGCCGGCCGTTTCGTTTGTCCGAGACCTTCCGAGGTAGCTCTCCGAGAGCCGAGGTAGCCCCGGGAGGTGCCTCGCGCCTACCGGCTGCGGCGCAGCGGCGTCGCCGCCTCCCGCCCCAGCGTGTCGAGCCGCTTCCGCAGCCCGCCGAGGTAGGACTCCGCCTTCGGCACCGTCGCCAGCATCCGACCGAAGATGCGCACGAGGCCGTCGAGGTCGCCCAGGTGCACCGTCTCCGCCGCGACCCGGCCCCGCGGCCCCGCGTTGTGGTAGTTGCCGAGGGCGATGCACGCCGCACCCGTCTCGTAGCCGTAGAGGTCGTACGCCGTCGCCTCGGTTGTGCCGCCGTCCATCAGCTTCCGCTGCACCCGGAACGAGGCGTCGCCCGCCACGATCTCCTGCGCGACGCCGACCATCCAGCGCGTCACCATCGGCGAGAACAGGTGGATCGCGTCGCCGACACGGATCACCGGCCCGCCGCCCTGCACCGCGCGCCCGCCCGCCATCGAGGACGTCTCCACCGCCACGATCAGCGCGTCATCCGGCAGCAGCCGTGCCCGGCCCACCACCAGCGCGCCGCGCAGTCCCACCTCCTCAGCGCGCGTGAACAGGCCGACGAGGGTGCCCGTCGCGCCCTCCGCTACCGTGCGGTCGAGCGTCGCCAGCACCGCCACCGCCCCCGCGAGGTCATCGCACGCCCGCGCCTGCGCGATCTCGCCCCGGAAGCGGCACACCGGCACGTCCCAGAGCGCCAGGTCGCCGACCTCCGCGCTTGCACCCTCGTCGAGCCGCGCGGTCGCCGTCGCGATCGTGCCGCGCTCGCCCGCCGTGACCTTCGCGATCGTCGCCGTCCCACACGCTTCGAGGTCGCCCGCGCCGTACAGCCGCAGTCGCTCGCCCGCCCCGTACGAGGCCGCGATGCCGCCTCGGAACTCCAGCGTGAGCCGCCGCCCGGCGACTGCCGTCACCACAAACCCCGGGTGATCGATGTGTGCACCGAGAACGAGCGGCCGTCGCGCGCGCCCCTTCTGATAGCGCAGGTAGACGTTGCCGTACTCGTCCTCGCCGTGCTCCAGCCCGCGCGCCTCCGCGAACTGGTGCAGGTACGCCCGCACGCCGTGTTCGAGGTATGACGCCGTCGGGATCGAGACGACCTCGCGGAACAGGTCGCGCAGGGGCATCGGCTCTCGGGTCGCGGGCATCGGTCGTCCTCTCGTTGCGCCGCGATGGTACATGCCGATGCCTGCTACGCTCGCCCTGTGACCATCAGCGGCATCGAGGTTCGCGAGGTGACCCCCGAGACCTGGGATGACTTCGTCGCGCTGTTCGAAGGGCGCGGCGGGCCGAAGTACTGTTACTGCCTGGCCTGGCGCGACCGGCCACCCAACCTCGACCACGACGGCCGACAGGAGGCGATGGCCTCGCGCGTCCACGCGGGCACCCCCATCGGCCTCCTCGGCTACCTCGACGGCGCGCCCGTCGCGTGGTGCTCGATCGCCCCGCGCGACACGTACGCACGCCTCGGCGGCGACGAGTACGACGCCTCGCTCTCCGTCTGGTCGGTCGTCTGCTTCTTCGTCCAGCGCCGCCTCCGCAAGCGCGGCCTCTCGCGTCTCCTCCTCGACGCGGCCGTCCGCCACGCGACCGCCGAGGGCGCGGACATCGTCGAGGCGTACCCGGTCGACCCCGAGTCGCCGTCCTACCGTTTCGGCGGCTTCGTCTCGCTCTTCCGCGCCGCAGGGTTCGAGGAACGCCACATGGCCGGCACCCGCCGCCACGTCATGCGCCTGCCAGTCAGCGCGAAAGGCCGCGCGGCCACACAGGCCTCATAGCCACCGAGGCACGCCCCCCGTACGCTGATCGCATGACCATCGACCACGACTCCCCCATCGCCGCCCCGAGCGAGCCTCGGCGTGCGGGCAGCAAGCGCCGCAAGGACCGCCGCGTCCTCGACCACCCGCGCACACCGCTCGAACTGACGCTCGAGGGCTTCGCGGCGGGCGGCAAGGCGCTCGCGCACGCCCCGGACGGCCGCATCGTCTTCGTGGAGCGCGGCATCCCCGGGGAGCGCGTGATCGCCGAGATCACCCGCGAGGACGCCTCCTACATCGAGGCCGCGACCGTCGCCGTCCTCGACGCCTCCCCGCAGCGCGTGGAGCCGAAGTGCGAGTACTTCGGCGTCTGCGGCGGCTGCCAGCTCCAGCACATCGCGTACCCGGAGCAGTTGCGCCTGAAGACCGAGATCGTGCGCGAGCAGCTCCGCCGCATCGGGCACTTCGAGGACGCACCGCTCCAGCCGATGCTCGGCATGGACAACCCATGGGGCTACCGCAACCACCTGCGCTTCACCGTCCGCCGCGACGGCGACGTCGGCTTCATGCAGCACGGCACCCACCGCTTCCTGCGCATCGACGACTGCAAGATCGCGCACCCGCGCGTGAACAAGGTGCTGCGCGACGTGCAGGGCGCAACGATGCAGACCACCGCGCTCTCCGTCCGCATGGGCGAGGCGACCGGTGACATCCTGATCCAGCCGAAGCTGCGCTGGCGCCCCAACCGCTCACGCCGCGTTCAGAGCGGCCAGCAGACCTACACCGAGGCGCTGCACGGCACTCGCTTCCGCGTCTCCTCGCCCGCGTTCTTCCAGGTGAACACGCGCCAGGCGGAGCGCATGGCCGACCTCGTCGTCGCGCGCGTCACCGAGGCGCGTCCGCGCGTCGTCGTCGACGCGTACGCCGGCGTCGGCACCTTCGCCGCGCTGCTCGCCCCGGTCGTCCCGGAGGTCGTGACGATCGAGTGGTCCGCCGCCGCCGGTGGCGACGCCGAGGTGAACCTCGCGCGCCTCGACAACGTGCATCGCGTCGTCGGGAGCGTGGAGGATCACCTCCCCGGCCTCCAGCCTACGCCGGACGTGGTCGTCGTCGACCCGCCCCGCGCCGGCCTCCAGCCGACGGTTATCGAGGCGATCCTCGCCTCCCGCGCGCGGCGCCTCGTCTACGTCTCCTGCGACCCCGCGACGCTCGCGCGCGACCTGCGCATGTTCGTCGACAACGGTTTCACGCTCATCGACGTGCAGCCGCTCGATATGTTCCCGCACACCCAGCACATCGAGTGCGTGACGGTGCTCGACCGCGTTCGCCGCCCCGACGAGGCGGTCGAGGTGGACGACTCCGCCACCGATCCTGTCCAGCCCCAGTCCCCGGAGTCGCCGCGTGAACCTCGACCTGACCCTGACGCCGCCGTCGCGCGGCAAGCTCCCGCCGATCGTGCTCGCCTCCGGCTCCGCGCGCCGCCCCGAGCTGCTCGAGCGCCTCGGCGTGTTCTTCACCGTCGACCCCACGCACGTCGACGAGTCATCCGACGAGACCGACCCCGCCGTGCTCACGCGCGATCTCACGCTGCGCAAGGTGCGCGCGGGTGCAGCAGCACACCCGGACGCCGCCGTCGTCGCCGCCGACACGCTCGTCATCCTCGACGGCCGCATCCTCGGCAAGCCCGCCGACGCCGCCGAGGCAACCGCGACGCTGCAGGCGCTTCGCAATCGCACGCACCAGGTCGTGACCGGCGTCGCCGTCGCCTTCGGCGGTCGCATCGAGTCCGAGGTCGTCTCCACCAACGTCACGATGCGCGACTACACCGACGCCGAGATCGCCGAGTACGTGGCGAGCGGCGACCCGATGGACAAGTCCGGCGCCTACGCGATCCAGCACCCGACGTTCCTGCCGGCCTCGCGCGCGGAGGGCTGCATCTGCTCGGTCGTGGGGCTGCCGCTGTGGGTGACGCGCGGCCTGCTCCAGACCGTCACCGGCCTCGAGGTTGGGCGTCCCAACTTCACCCGCTGCCGCGCCTGCCCGACCCGCGACCCGAACGTCGTCGAGTAGCCCGCCACCGCTCGCCCTAGCGCTGCACCACCAGCAGCTCGCCCACGAACGTCGAGAGCCGCATCCGCACGCGCTTCGCCGCAAGGTCGTAGTGGTCGCTGCGCACCCGGAAGTCGCGCACCATCCCCTCCTCGCGACGGCCGAGGATGTCGACGGTGCCGATGATCGCCTGCCCGGTGACGTCGACGCCGATCTCGGGAGGGACGCGCACCTGGATCGTGCCCAGCCAGCAGAGCAGCGTGAGCTCCGTCTCGCCGTCCGGCAGCTCCGCCTGCCGCAGGTCGAGCGAGATGTCACCGAGGACGGTGGAGACCACGGCATCCTCGATCGACCAGCCCGCGCCGTCTGACCGCACATGCCCGATCGCACGCCGCAGCTGTCGAGAGAAGCGACGGACGCGCCACGCCGCGATCATCGCCAGCACGCCCATGGCGATCACCCACAGGCTGACGCCGACGCCGACCATCCCGCGCGTGCCGATGGCGTGCCAGCCGGTGCTGTCCGCCAGCGCGAACCCGCCGAGGACAATGAGGTACAGCCCCACCGTGATCGGCAGGACATCGCGTGCCCGCCAGCTCATCGCGATGCGCTCATCGGCGGCGATAGCGGCGACGCGCGCGCTCGTACAGGATCATCAGCCCCGCCGTGATCAGCGCGACCGGCCACAGCTCGCGAAACCCGAGGGTCGTGATCCCCAGCGAGTCGAGCAGGAAGATGAAGCCGATGACGACAAGCACGATCCCGAGCGCCAAGCGGGCCTCCGAGTCGGTTCGGTGGGGGTGCCGCCCCATTCTACGCTGACCACGCGCCGCCCCGGGCGTCGATCCCACCACTCCACATCGATCGAGGCGTCTCCAACGCCCTTGCGATCCGGTAACGCCACTGGCCCAGCCTCGTTACATCCCCGTATCGTGAACGCACCCCCACGTGACGAGGAGATCGAGATGCGCAACGGACTGCTGGTAGTGCTCGTCCTGCTGCTCGCGACAACGCTCGCTCCGGCGACCGCGCACGCGGCACCCGGCGAGCTCACGGGCAGCCTGCCCGCCAACGGCGGCACCTCGCTCGTCGTCTGGGGCGGCGGCAACACGGAGCAGGTGCGCACCGCCGCGCAGGCGAAGGGCTGCACGCTCGGCGCCGCGTGGGTGCTCGATGCCGCGACGCAGGAGTTCGTCGGCAACGTCTACGGTGCGCCCGCGATCGTGAACGCGAAGTGGGCGGCGCGCTTCCCGGGCGACATCGACGCCAGCACGCTGCTCATCCTCGTCTGCCGCCCCGCGCAGGCCGCCGCATCGACGCCGCCCGCCGCGCCGCCGACACAGCCCGGCGCGCAGTCGCAGGAGCGCGAGCTGGCGCGGCTGCTGTTCAGCGGCGTGAACGCAGAGCGCATCAAGCGCGGCCTCGCACCGTTCACGGAGAGCGGCATGCTCGTCACCACCGCCGAGCAGTACGCGCCGAAGCAGCTCGCCGCCGGTCGCCTCGACCACGCCATCGACGGCACCGAGCCGTGGGATCGCGCCCGCGCGAACGGCTACCCCTCGTTCAACATCGGCGAGGTGCTCGCTGCCCGCATCTTCACCGGCCCGTTCAGCATCCAGGCCGAGGCGCCGAAGTTCGTGCAGATGTGGATGGACAGCCCCCCACATCGCTCGATCATCATGACCGAGGATCCGAAGTTCCAGTTCACCGAGGCCGGCTACGGCTGCACCATCTCCACGGCCAACGGCACCGAGATCTACTGCGTGGGCGTCACCGGCCGCCCGTAGCCCCTCCCCCGGCAGGACGCACGAAGGGCGCGGCCAAGGCCGCGCCCTTCGTCATACTCGCAATCGAGGCGTGCGCTACAGCGGTGCCGGCAGCGCGCTCTCGCCCATCAGGTACTCGTCGATGCCGCGCGCCGCGGTGCGGCCCTCGGCGATCGCCCACACGATGAGCGACTGTCCGCGCGCCATGTCGCCCGCCGCGAACACACCCGGCACGGACGTGGCACGCGAGGCGTCCGCCTTCACGTTGCCGCGCTCCGTCAACTCCACGCCCAGCTGCGACAGCAGCCCGCCGCGCTCCGGGCCAACGAAGCCCATCGCCAGGAACAGCAGGTCGACGTCGACCGCGAACTCGGAGCCCGCGACCTCACGCATGACCGGACGGCCCTCTTCGGTCACGAACTCCACGCGCACCGCGTGCAGCTGCTTCAGGTTGCCGTGCTCGTCGCCGGAGAGCGACTTGGTCAGGATGCTGTAGTCGCGCTGCCCGCCCTCCTCGTGCGCCGAGGAGACACGGTAGATGTTCGGCCACGTCGGCCACGGGTTCTCCGCGGGCCGGCTGTCCGCCGGACGCGGCAGCAGCTCGTACTGCAGCACCTCGGTGGCACCCTGCCGGATGGCGGTGCCCAGGCAGTCGGCGCCGGTGTCGCCACCGCCGAGGATGATCACGCGCTTGCCGGCAGCCGAGATGAACGTGTCGCTCGGCACCTCGTCGCCCGCGTTGCGGCGGTTCTGCTGCGGCAGGTACTCCATCGCGAAGTGCACGCCGCGCAGCTCGCGCCCCTCCGCCACCAGGTCGCGCGGCTGCGAGGCGCCACCGGCCAGCAGCACCGCGTCGAACTGCGAGCGCAGCTCGTTCGCGTCGATGTCGACGCCGACGTTCGAGGACGGCTTGAAGACGACGCCCTCGGCCTCCATCTGCGCGAGACGGCGGTCGAGGAACTCCTTCTGCATCTTGAAGTCGGGGATGCCGTAGCGCATGAGCCCGCCGATGCGGTCATCGCGCTCGAACACCGTGACCTCGTGACCGGCGCGCGCGAGCTGCTGCGCGGCAGCCAGGCCGGCCGGCCCGGAGCCGATCACGGCGACCTGCTTACCGGTCTTCACCGCGGCCGGCTCGGGCGTGATCCAGCCCTCGCGGAACGCGTGCTCGATGATCGTGAGCTCGACCTGCTTGATGGTCACCGGGTCCTGGTTGATGCCCAGGACGCAGGAGGCCTCGCACGGCGCGGGGCAGAGACGACCGGTGAACTCCGGGAAGTTGTTCGTCGCGTGCAGGCGCTCGATCGCCTCCTGCCAGCGGTTGCGATACACCAGGTCATTCCAGTCCGGAATGATGTTGCCCAGCGGGCAGCCCTGGTGGCAGAACGGGATGCCACAGTCCATGCACCGCGAGGCCTGCTGCTGCAGCGCCTCGGTTGGGAATGACTCGTAGACCTCCAGCCAGTCGTGGACACGCTCCGCCACCGGCCGCCGGTGCGGCAGCTCGCGGCCGAACTCCATGAATCCAGTCGGCTTAGCCATTGCCCCCCGCAGCCACCGCATCGCGTGCGGCCGCCTGCCGGCGCTCGTCCAGGACGCGCCGGTACTCCTTCGGCATCACCTTCACGAACCGCTTCGCCGAGGCTGCCCAGTCACTGAGCAGCCCCGCCGCGACCGTGCTCCCCGTGTACTCCACGTGCCGCTCCAGCAGCCCGCGCACGAGGTCGAGGTCTTCCGGTTCGTCGAGCGCCTCGAGGCCGATCATCTCCATGTTGCAGCGGCTCGCGAACTGCCCGTCGACATCGAGCACGTACGCCACGCCACCGCTCATGCCGGCACCGAAGTTGCGTCCGGTGCCGCCGATGACCACCACACGGCCACCCGTCATGTACTCGCAGGCGTGGTCGCCCGTGCCCTCGACGACGGTGACCGCCCCCGAGTTGCGCACCGCGAACCGCTCACCCGCGATGCCGCGGAAGAACGCCGATCCGCTCGTCGCGCCGTACAGCGCGACGTTGCCGATCACGATGTTCTCCTCCGGCACGAACGTCGCGACCTTCGAGGGTGCGACGATGATCTTGCCGCCCGACAGGCCCTTGCCGACGTAGTCGTTGGTGTCACCCTCGACACGCAGCGTCATGCCCGCGGGCACGAACGCGCCGAACGACTGCCCGGCCGATCCCGTGAAGTTGATCTCGAGCGTGTCGTCGGGCAGGCCGGTGTTCTGGTACCGCTTCGTCACCTCGCTGCCGAGGATCGTGCCGACGGTGCGGTTCACGTTCTGAATCGGCGTCACGATGCGCACGTGCTCGCCGCGCTCCAGCGCGGGCTGCGCGAACGGCAGCAACTGCAGGTCGAGCGCGGTGTCGAGGCCGTGATTCTGCGTCGTCACCGCGTGCGTCGCGACCGAGGCGTCGACCTCCGGCCGGTACAGGATCGCGGACAGATCCAGCCCCTGCGCCTTCCAGTGGTCTACGGCGCGCTTCATGTCGAGCAGGTCGCTGCGACCGACCATCTCCTCCAGCCGGCGGAAGCCGAGCTGCGCCATGATCTGCCGCACCTCTTCCGCGATGAAGTGGAAGAAGTTGACGACGTGCTCCGCCTGCCCCGCGAAGCGCTCGCGGAGCAGCGGGTTCTGCGTCGCGATGCCCACCGGGCAGGTGTCGAGGTGGCAGACGCGCATCATCACGCAGCCCATCACCACCAGCGGCGCCGTCGCGAAGCCGAACTCCTCGGCCCCCAGCAGCGCACCGATGATGACGTCGCGGCCGGTCTTCAGCTGCCCGTCGACCTCGACGCGGATGCGGTCACGCAGGCCGTTGAGCACCAGCGTCTGCTGCGTCTCCGCCAGGCCGAGCTCCCACGGCGCGCCCGCGTGCTTGAGCGAGGTGAGCGGGCTCGCGCCCGTGCCGCCGTCGTGCCCGGAGATGAGCACCACGTCCGACTTCGCCTTCGCCACGCCCGCGGCGATCGTGCCCACGCCGACCTCGGCGACCAGCTTCACGCTGATCCGCGCGTCGCGGTTCGCGTTCTTCAGGTCGTGGATCAGCTGCGCCAGGTCCTCGATCGAGTAGATGTCGTGGTGCGGCGGCGGGCTGATCAGGCCGACGCCGGGCGTCGCGTGCCGCACCTCCGCGATCCAGGGGTACACCTTGGATCCGGGCAGCTGGCCGCCCTCGCCGGGCTTCGCGCCCTGCGCCATCTTGATCTGGATCTCGTCGGCGTTGACGAGGTACTCGCTCGTCACACCGAAACGGCCCGACGCGACCTGCTTGATCGCGCTGCGCCGCAGGTCGCCGTTCGCGTCGCGCGTGAAGCGCCGACGATCCTCGCCGCCCTCACCGGTGTTCGACTTGCCGCCGATGCGGTTCATCGCGATCGCCAGCGTCTCGTGCGCCTCTGCGCTGATCGAGCCGTACGACATCGCGCCGGTCTTGAAGCGCTTGAACAGCTCTTCCGCCGACTCGACCTCGTCGAGCGGCACCGGCGGCCCCGCCGGCTTCAGGTCGAACAGCCCGCGCAGCGTTGCCAGCTCCGTCGCGTGCGCGTTCACCATCGAGGTGTACTCGCGGTAGACGTCCTCGCGGCCGGTGCGCGTCGCATGCTGCAGGCGGAACACCGTCTCCGGGTTGAACAGGTGGTACTCGCCGTCGCGGCGCCACTGGTACTGCCCTCCCCAGTCGAGCTCATCCACGCCACCGTCGCGCGTCGGGAACGCGCGCTCGTGGTGGTGCAGCGACTCCGCTGCGATGGTCTCGATGCCGACGCCACCGATGCGCGACACGGTCTTCGTGAAGTAGCGATCCACGAACTCGGGCGCCAGCCCGATCGCCTCGAAGATCTGCGCCCCGCGGTACGAGTGCACGGTGGAGATGCCCATCTTGGACATCACCTTCACGACACCCTTCTTGATCGCCTTCAGGTAGTGGTCGCGCGCCTCCGCCTCATCGAGGTTCGGCAGCGCATACCCGTCGCGCTGCACGCGCGTCACGCTGTCCAGCGCGACGTACGGGTTCACCGCGCTCGCGCCGTAGCCGACCAGCAGCGCGAAGTGGTGTACCTCGCGAGGCTCGCCGGACTCGACGACCACGCCGACCTGCGTGCGCTTCTTCGTGCGCACCAGGTGGTTGTGGACACCCGCGATCGCCAGCAGCGCCGGGATCGGCGCGTGCTGCGCGTCCACGCCGCGGTCGGACAGCACCAGCACCTTCGCACCGTTCGCGACGGCCTCATCGACGCGGCGGAACACGTCCTGCATCGCACCATCGAGGCCCTCAGGGCCGTCCGCGGAGTCGAACAGCGTCGAGATGACGGCGGTCCGGAAGCGCGGATCCTCGGACAGCGCCTTGATCCGCGCCATCTGACCGTTGTCGATGAACGGGTTCTCGAGCTTCACCAGGTGGATGTCGGCCAGCGACTGGTCGAGCAGGTTCCCCTCCGGCCCCACGTTCGTGTAGACCGAGGTCACCAGCTCCTCGCGGATCGCGTCCAGCGGCGGGTTCGTGACCTGCGCGAACAGCTGCTGGAAGTAGTTGTAGAGCGGTTGCGCGCGCTGCGAGAGCACGGCGACGGGGGTGTCGTTCCCCATCGATCCGATCGCCTCTTCGCCGTTGTTCATCATCGGCGCGAGGATGTACTTCATGTCCTCGACGGTGTAGCCGAACGCCATCTGCTGCGTGTGCAGCTCATCGCCCGACAGGTGCGGCTCGGGCTCGCCCGCAGGCAGCGAGTCGAGCGGCAGGACGTGCGCGTCCACCCACGCCTGGTACGGCTGCGAGGTCGCCAGCCCCATCTTGAGTTCCTCGTCGGCGACGATTCGGCCCTCTTCGATGTTGACCAGGAACATCTTGCCCGGCTGCAGGCGGCCCTTGAGCAGGATCCGCTCCGGCTCGATCGGCAGCGTGCCGACCTCGGACGCCATCAGGACGAGGTCGTCCTTCGTGACGATGTAGCGCGACGGGCGTAGCCCGTTGCGGTCGAGCACCGCGCCGATGTTACGGCCGTCCGTGAACGCGACCGAGGCCGGTCCGTCCCACGGCTCCATCATCGTCGCCTGGTACTCGTAGAACGCCTTCTTCTCGGCGGGCATCGAGGCGTGACCGGTCCACGCCTCCGGAATCAGCATCATCATCGCCTGCGGCAGCGGCCACCCCGCCTGCACCAGCAGCTCCACGGCGTTGTCGAGGATCGCGGTGTCGCTGCCGTGCTCATCGATGATCGGCAGGATCTTGCTGATGTCATCGAACAGCGGCGACGCGAACAGCGCCTCGCGCGCGGTCATCCAGTTGATGTTGCCGCGCAGCGTGTTGATCTCGCCGTTGTGCGAGATGAAGCGGTACGGGTGCGCGAGCTTCCACGACGGGAACGTGTTCGTGCTGAAGCGCGAGTGGAACATCGCGATCGCCGACACCATCCGCGGGTCGTCGAGGTCCAGGAAGTACCGCGTCAACTGCGGCGGCGTGAGCATCCCCTTGTAGACGAGGGTGCGCGAGGAGAGGCTCGGGAAGTAGCAGTACTCGGAGCCCGCGATCGTGCTGCGCTCCATCGCCTTCTCGAAGCGCTTGCGGATCACGAACAGCCGACGCTCGAAGGCGTCGTCGTCCGCCAGCCCCGCGCCGCGCCCGACGAAGACGTGCAGCATGTGCGGCTCGACCGCGCGCGCGCTCGGCCCCACGTCCGCGCGATTCGCGTCCGTCGGCACGTCGCGCCAGCCGAGGAGCAGCTGCCCCTCCTCCGCGACGATCGAGGTGAACTCGGCGACGACCTGCTTCCGGGCAGCCTCGTCCTGCGGCGCGAACAGCAGGCCCACGCCGTACTGCCCCGCCTCCGGCAGCCGGATGCCGATCTGTGCGCACTCGTGGCGCAGGAACTCGTCCGGCAGCTGGATCAGGATGCCGGCGCCGTCGCCGGTGTTCACCTCGGAGCCGGTCGCCCCGCGGTGGTTGAGGTTCTCAAGGGCCAGCAATCCATCCCGCACGATCTGGTGCGAGCGCTTGCCCTTCAGGTGTACGAGAAAGCCGACTCCGCAGGAGTCA
Organism: Dehalococcoidia bacterium; assembly: GCA_041674885.1. Classification (GTDB taxonomy): domain Bacteria; phylum Chloroflexota; class Dehalococcoidia; order UBA2979; family UBA2979; genus RH-chloro-G1. Next base: position 14,572 of record JBAYUZ010000014.1, on the reverse strand, counting down.
TGCTCGTTGGCCGGGTCATATAGACCCTGGGCCGGCGGCAACCCTGGAGCGTTCATTGCCATGCCCCCCTGCCGGAGCGATCGGTCTGCCTGCTCACCCCCGACTCGGCGGCGCGCCTACAGCTGCATTCCCCGGTGAGACTCGAAACCCGGCGCCGTCGTTATGACGCCTGCCGGAAAGAGTGTCCGATGATACGCGATCGGCGCCCGCGTTGGCGGGGCGTCAGTATTGCGCATTCCATCACAAACTCGCAAGCGGACTGCGAGCGTCGGCGATCTTATAGTGGTCGCATGGAAATCACCTGGGCCACTGACGGCTCCCCCGCCTCCAACGCCGCCCTTCCATGGCTGAAGGGCCCGCTCAACCGCCGCGAGCACCGTATCACCGTCGTCACGGCCGTTCCGACGCCGCTGGTCGCCGAGGGTCGCCCCGACCCCTCGATGCTGCTGTGGAACCTCGTCCCCAACTACCGCGAGCGCGTCTCCGTCGCCGCGACCAACCTCGTCGTCGGCGCCGTCGAGGAGCTGGGCGCCTCGAAGGCCGAGGTGACGAGTCAGATCCTGCTCGGCTCCCCGCCTGTCGCGCTCCTCAACGAGCTGAACGCGCGCCCCCCCGACCTGCTCGTGATGGGCGCGCACGGCCACGGCGGCGTCCGCAACTTCCTCGTCGGCTCCGTGACGCGCCAGGTCGCGCTCAACGCGCCCTGCTCCACGCTCGTCATCCGCGCGAAGCGACGTCCGAAGGTCGTGCTGGTCGCCTACGACGGCTCCCCCGCCGCCGACGCCGCCGTCGAGTTCGTCGCCGCGCTGCCGTCGGCCGGAATGTCGGCGACCGTACTCTCGGTTGCTGAGCCGCCCTCGATCCTCTACGCCGCCGTCGACCCATCGAGTACCGTCGAGAGCGCCCATGCCCTCCAGCGCGCCAACGCGCGCACGCTCGTGAACGCCGCCGCTCGCCGCCTGCGCAAGGCCGGCTGGGCCGTGACCACCCGCATCCGCGACGGCCACCGCAACGAGGAGATCCTCGCTGCCGCCGCCGAGGTGAGTGCCGACCTCCTCGCCATGGGTGCGCGGGGTGTTCACTCCCCCACCTTCAGCGGCCAGCAGGCCAGCGGCCTCGCCCAGGAGATGCTCGACCACGGCCCCGGCGCCGTGCTGCTCGCTCGCGCGCAGCCCCGGATCGCCGCGAACTCGGTGAAGACTCGGTGAAGTACCGAGACGGCATCGAAGCGCCGTGCTAGCCTCCGTTGATGCAAACGCGAGGGCTCCTCAGCAGTAGCCGCACATGGCTGCTCGCCGCCGTGCTGACGCTGGCCTCGATGGTTGGCCTCGCGACCGTCGCCACCGCACAGGAACCACCGACGCCGCGCGCGACCCCCACGGGCGCCGCCACCGGCACAGCCACCCCACGCGCCGGCACCATCGAGGAACTCACCGCTAAGCGCGGCCTCACACGACTCATCGACCTCGGCTTCGCCGACCAGCGCGCCACCGGGGCCCGGGCCAACCAGGAGTTCTTCTTCCCCGGGCCCGGCGACTTCACGCTCGGCGAGCGCTCCGTCCTCACCGTCGAGTTCTCGCACTCAAACCTGCTCGTCCCCGACCGCTCCACCGTGACCGTCGTCCTCAACGATCGCCCGCTGCGTGCGATCTACCTCGACCAGGCGAACGTGAACGGCCTGAAGTACGTCATGCCCATCCCGAAGGACCTGATCCGCAAGGACTTCAACAAGCTCCGCCTCGAGTACTCGATGACGCTCGGCCTGGAGTGCGAGGACCCGGGCAACCCGGCGCTCTTCTCCGTCCTTTACGCGACGACGCAGATGCTGCTCGACTTCGCGGAGAACCCGCCGATCCCCGTGCTGGAGGCGCCGAACCTCAGCACGTACCCCTACCCGTTCTTCCGCAACGGCTACCCGATCGTCGCCCCCGTCACGATCATGATCCCCGACAACCCGAACGCTGCCGAAGTTGGCGCGGCCTACCGCGTCGCCACCGACGTCGCCTCGCGCGTCGCCTTCGACCTCGCACACCTCGAGATCAAGCAGGTCAAGGATGTCTCGGCATCCACCCTGGCGACGCACCAGATCATCCTCGTCGGCACCCCGCAGCGGATGCCGCTCGTGAGCGGCGTGGTCAGCCAGAGCAGCATGACGCTCAGCGGCAACACCTTCCGCCGAGCCGGCGCCGATGTCGCACCCGACCACGGCGTGCTCGTCGTCGCGGTGTCACCGTGGAATAAGCAGCTGCGCGCACTCGCGATCACCGGCTCCACGGACGCCGCCGTGACGCGCGACGTCGACGCCCTCACCAACCCGGAGCCCACCGCCCTCTTCGCCGGCCCCGAGACGATCCTCACCCAGCCCATCACCGTCGAGGGCGGCACGAACCAGTTCCTCACGCAGTTCTCGTTCGGTCAGGTCGGCTTCGCCGACCGCTCGGTCGCCACCGCCGACGCGTTCAACATCACCTTCAGCGCGCCCCAGGTCGCCGCCAACAGCACCGGCCAGATCGACCTCGTCGTCTCCACCCCGGAGACGCTCGACCGCCGCCGCTCCAACATCGTTGTCGAGCTGAACGGCCAGCAGATCCAGACCATCGAGCTGAAGGACACGCAGGTGCGCCGCGCCTCGTACCGCATCCGCGTCCCCGGCGACGCGCTGCGCACCGGGCCCAACACGCTGTCGTTCCGCACCACCGTCTACACACAGGACACGACGACGTACGGCCGCTGCGGCGCCCCCGCACAGGAGCGCGTCTGGGCGATCATCCACGCCGACTCCGCGATCGCGCTCCCGCAGATCGTCGATCAGGCGACGGTCGCCTCCGGCTCCACGCTGGCCTCGCTGCCGTTCCCGTTCGCCGGGCTCTACGGCCTGCAGGACACCACCTTCGTCGTCGACCCCGGCCGCCCCGCTTCGCTGCGCGGCGGCATGCTCGCCGCGATCTCCCTCGGTCGCCGCGCCGGCGCACGTTCGAGGTTCGACGTGCAGCTCGCCTCCACCGCCACCGGCCAGACGCTCGGCGACCGCCACGTCGTCGTCGTCGGCATCCCCAGCACCGCCCCCCTCGCCGATGAGGTCGGCAAGGTGCTCCCGCTCGTCTTCGGCCCCGGCGGCTCGCGCGCGCTCGTCGCAAAGGACGCCAAGCTCACCGAGATCCTCGACTCGGCGCGCCTCGCGGCGCTGCAGACCGCCCCCGTGCCGTGGACGAGCGGCCGCCGCGTGCTCTCCTTCAGCGGCTCCGATGACGAGGCACTGAACTGGGTCACCGAGGCCATCACGAAGCGCGGTTTCGACGGCAACGTCGCGCTGCTGCAGTCACCCACGGACGTGCACACCTTCAGCCTCGCGCGCCTCACCGACGAGGATCTGCAGCGCGAGCTGAAGAGTCGCTTCTCCCAGCAGGAGTCGCTGCTCATGCAGCTCGTCGCGTTCGGCCTGGTGGCGCTCGGCTCGATCTTCGTGCTGCTGACGTGGACGTTCCGCGACTACCTGCGCATCTTCCGCTGGCGCCGCTAGCCGCCGACCCGGGACTACTCGAGGTCGATCGGCGGCCGCTCCGTCCACACCACCTGCCGCGCCACCAGGTCATCGAGGGTTGCCTCGTCCAGCCCCAGATTATCGCGCAGCACCGCGCGACTGTCCTGCCCCATGTCGGGCGAGGTGCCCCGGATGCCGCCCGGCGTGCGCGAGAGCTTCACCGGCGTGTTCGCCAGCGGCAGCGTCCCGATCGTGTGGTGCGGCGTCGGCACGAACATCTCGCGCTCTGCGAGCTGCGGCAGCGCCATCACCTCGGGAATCGAGTTGAGCGGCCCGCACGGGATCCCGAAGCGATCGAGGCGCTCCACCCAGTCCGCCGTCGGCCGCTGGCGGAACGCCTCGTTCAGCAGCGGCTCCAGCTCCGCGTGGTTCGCCGACCGCGCGTTCGCCGTCGCGAAGCGCGGGTCATCGATGAGCTCCGGTCGCTCCAGCTCGGAGCACATCAGCCCCCACTGGTTCGGCACGCCCCACGCGAGCGCGATCACGATCCACCCGTCCTGCGTCGGGAACGCCTGGAACGGCACCGCCCACGGGTGTCGCGTCCCCATCGGCTGCGGCGGCTGCCCGCTGATCTGGTAGCGCACGAACGCGTTCTCCATGATCGCCACCTGGCAGTCCAGCATCGAGATGTCGACCAGCTGCCCCAGCCCCGACCGCTCGCGCTCGCGCAGCGCCGCCAGCACGCCGACCACGCCGTACAGCCCCGCCGTGATGTCACCCAGCGAGGTGCCGGGCTTCACGGGCACTCCGCCCGGCTCGCCCGTCACCGACAGGATGCCGCCCGCCCCCTGGATCACGACGTCGAGCGCCGGCTTGAGGCGCATCGGCCCGGTCTGGCCGTAGCCGGAGATCGCGCAGTAGATGAGCCCCGGGTGCTCCTTCGACAGCTCGGCGTAGCCCAGGCCCAGCCCGTCCATCGTCCCCGGTGTGAAGTTCTCCACCAGCACATCGAAGTCGCGCACCAGCTGCTTGAACAGCGCGCGCCCCTCCTCCTGCTTCAGGTCGAGCGCGATCGACCGCTTCCCGCGGTTCACGCTGAAGAAGTACCCCGACTCGCCGTCCACCATGTCGCCCGCCGTGCGCGCCACGTCGCCGAACGGCGGCCGTTCGCACTTCACCACCTCGGCGCCCAGGTCGCAGAGCGTCATCGTGCAGAACGGCCCGGAGAGCACCCAGCTCAGATCCAGCACGCGCAGTCCCGCCAGCGGCCCCGCTCCGGTTCCTGTGGTCATTGACGTCCCCCCGATGCTCGACGGCACGGCGCCGTGCGCCAGACGCCGAGTGTAGGCGGCGCCTTCGGCGCTGTCCCGCGCCGTCCGCACGCGTCGGCGTTGACAACCTTCGCGCGCTTCACCAGAGTGCGCGCACACACAGGCTGCCGGCCCGGGGGGGCCGCCGGAGGCCACGTGAAGAGCACCGTCCGTACACCGGACTGGAACGCGCTGACCGAGGAAGCCACACGGCTCCTCGCGGAATACGTGCGACTCGACACCACCAACCCGCCCGGCCATGAGGCGCTCGCCTGCGACTGGCTCGCCGCCATCCTCGACGCCGAGGGCGTGCCGTACGAGCGATACGCGCTCGACCCCGCCCGCCCCTCGCTGATCGCACGGCTCGCCGGCGACGGCTCCGCCGGCGGCCCGCTGCTCCTGCTCAACCACACCGACGTCGTCCCCGCCGAGGCCACGCACTGGCAGGAGGCCCCGCTCTCCGGACTCGTGCGCGACGGCTACGTCTGGGGCCGTGGCGCCGTCGACATGAAGGGCATGGCCATCCTCGAGCTGCTCACGCTGCTCGCCTGCCGTCGCCTCGGCATCCCGCTCCACCGCGATCTCGTCTTCGCCGCCGTCGCCGACGAGGAGGCAGGTGGCACCTTCGGCATCGACTTCCTCGCGGAACGGCACCCGGACGCCCTCGACTGCGACTTCGTGATCAATGAGGGCGGAACCGGCGCCGGCGAGATCTTCGGCGTCCGCCGCCCCGTCTTCCACGTTGGCATCGCGGAGAAGGGGCCACTCTGGCTGCGCCTCTCCGCGACCGGCACCCCCGGCCACGGCTCCGTCCCGCACGACGACAACGCGCTGGAGCGCATTGTCCGCGCGCTCGGCCGCATCCAGGCGTGGGAGCGCCCCACCCTGCTCACCGCCGAGGTGTCTGCGTACTTCGATGCGCTCCACTGCGCGGGCATCCTGCCCCACCCGCCCACGCCCGAGGTGCTGCGCGCGCTCGCCGCCGAGCACCCGCGCCTGCATTCGATGCAGACGAACTCGATCGCCGTCACCACCCTCACCTCGGGCGTCCGCCCCAACGTGATCCCCGCCGAGGCTGCGGCGACCATCGATGTCCGCCTCGTCTCCGGCTACAACCCGGAGCGCTTCCTCGCGGAGCTCCGCGGCGTCATCGACGACCCGCGCGTGCGCGTGGAGACCATCTTCTCCTCCTCCACGCCCGCGTCACCCATGGACAGCCCCCTCTACCACGCGATCAGCGAGGCGGTCGAGGCGATCTGCCCCGGGGCCGCCGTCGTGCCCAGCGTCTCCACCGGCTTCACCGACTCCCGCGTCTTCCGACGCCGCGGCATCCCCGCCTACGGCTTCATGCCGCTGCTGCTGGAGCCGCCCGACATGGGCACCGTTCACGGCAATGACGAGCGTCTTTCGGTGGCCGCGCTCAGCCTCGGCCTCCGCATCCTCTTCCAGGTCGTTCGCCGTATCTGCGCGTGACTAATGTCATGCGGCATACAGCCTAATCGTGCCTTTTGTCACTCTCTGCAAGGCCAGCCCTGACAAGGGCCTTACATCAGACCTGTGATGCCATCAGGCTCTCCTGTTCCCTGACGACAGTCCTCTCAAGTTCCCCGAATCGTGTCGGGAATCGCAGAGTCAGCCGCAAGGAACAGGCGAACTATGAGCGCACTCACTGAACGGATTCATCTCAGCGTCAAGGGACAGTTGCTCGGTACCGTCGGCCTCGTCACGGCACTGCTCGCCGTCGTCGCGATCCTCGGGATCCGAGAGCTCTCATCCGCAAACGAGCGGATGGACGCGCTGTACCAGCAGAACACCCTCGGCATCCTCTACGCGCAGCAGACGCTGTCGAACATGATCGCCAGCGCACGTGAGGAGAAGTCCGCCTTCCTCACCCCCGCCGGCGACAAGCGCATCGCGCTGATCCAGAAGTCGCGGCAGGAAATGGACGCCGCGCTCAAGGCTGGCAAGGACTACGAGAAGACATACGCCTCCGACGAGGATCGCGTGCAGTGGGAAGCCACCATGGCCACCGTCACGCGCGTGGTGGATCAGCGTGCGCGTGTCCTCGACATGCTCACGTCGGGCCAGCAAGACGAGGCGCTTCGCCTCTCCGGCGGCATGGGCAACGACATCACCACCATGAACACCGCGCTCACTGAAGCGACGGCATTCAACGAGCAGATCGCACAGGACACCAGCGAGGCCAATCACGCCGCCGCCACACGTGCCTGGACGATGCTGATCACGATCTCCGTCGCCGCTGCGGCACTGGGCGCGGCCGTCGGCTTCTACGTCTCCCGTGGCATCGCCAGCGGCGTGAACAAGATGAGCCTCGCTGCCGCCGGCATCGCGCACGGCGACCTGCATCAGGACGTCGCCGTGCAGCGCAACGACGAGATCGGCCAGATGGCCGCCGCGTTCCAGCGCATGATCGACTACCTGAACGGCATGGCCGACGCCGCCGGCGAGATCGCCCGCGGCAACCTGACCGTCACCATCACCCCGAAGTCGGACGCCGACGCGCTCGGCAATGCCTTCGTCACCATGGCCAACAGCCTCAACGACACACTCGGCCGCACCGCCGAGACCGCCGACCGCCTGAACGAGGCGCGCCAGCAGCTGCAGCAGGCGGCAGACCAGTCCGCACAGGCCACGCAGGAGGTCGCACGCGCCTCGCAGCAGGTCGCTGAAGGCACCACGCAGCAGGCCACCGGCACGCAGCAGATTAGCCAGGGCGTCGCGGAGATGACCGCCGCCATCACCCAGATCGCCCGCGGCGCGGAGACGCAGGCGAACGCCGTCGACCAGGCGACCACGCTCAGCACACGTGTCGCCGGTGACGCGGAACAGGTCGCAACCAGCGCCGCCACCGCAGCCGCGGGCGCGCGCGAGGCCGCCGCTACCGCCGAGGAGGGCGCCACGCTTGTCCAGCGCACCGTGGACGGCATGACCCGCATCCAGCAGACCGTCGCGCATGCCTCCCAGGAGGTCGCATCGCTCGGCGAGCGCTCGCAGGAGATCGGCAAGATCGTCAACGTCATCCAGGACATCGCCGCGCAGACCAACCTCCTCGCGCTCAACGCCGCGATCGAGGCCGCACGCGCCGGCGAGCAGGGCCGCGGCTTCGCCGTCGTCGCAGACGAGGTGCGTCAGCTCGCCGAGCGCGTCGCCGGCGCCACCCGCGAGATCGCTGACCTCATCGACGGCGTGCAGCGCGGCGTGGACGCCTCCGTGCAGGCGATGGAGGAAGGTGCGACCGAGGTCGGCAACGGTGCCACCGCCGCCGGCGAGGCCGGCGCGTCGCTCCAGCGCATCCTCGCCGCCGCTTCTGCGGTGAGCCAGCAGATCGGGCAGATCGCAGACGGCTCGCAGACGCTCCGGGCCTCCGGTCGCGACATGGCCGCACTCATCGAAGAGATTCGTGTCGTCGTCGACCAGAACGCCACCGCGACCGCGCTCATGCGTACCTCCGTCGACGACGCCGCTGACCAGGTGACCACCATCGCCGCCGTCGCCGAGGAGAACTCGGCCGCCACCGAGGAGCTCTCGGCATCCGCCGAGGAGATGACCGCACAGGTCGAAGAGCTCACCGCCTCCACCCACGCGTTGGGCCAGATGGCGCAGGAGCTGCGCGACCAGGTGGCAGCCTTCCAGCTCCGCCCCGCACCCGCCAACATCGTCCCCATCCCCGCGCCCCGCGAGGCACGCGCCGCCTAGTACCTGCGCGGGGCCGGGGCCGACGCGTCCCGGCCCCGCGCAGGGCCAAACGTCCCGCCACTTCCTGACAATGCGCTGAGGCCCATCGGATTCCGGTCCGGGCGTGCTGGTTTGCCCCAATCCTTTGCGCCGCCGCTGCCGACGATCCTGCTACGAGCGGGCGGGCCATACCCGCCGCAAGAAGGAGTCTGCAGTGCACCTACGGATGGGTATCCGCGCGAAGCTCATGGGCGGCTTCGCCGTCGTGCTGGCGCTCACGGTCGTGGTCGCCGCCGTCGGCTTCCTGACTGTGCGTGACATCGAGGCGGACATCACCGCCCTCGACCACGAGCACCTGCCGCAGTACCAGGCTGCCGCCGCCATGAACGTCAACATGGCGAAAGCCGGCCGCAACATGCGCACCGCGATCATCGAATCCGACGCCACGAAGATCGAGACGGCGCTGAAGGCCGCCAACGGCAACCTGGATACCGTGCTCACGAACCTCGATGAGATCACGAGCGGCCATCTCTCCGCGGAGGAGTCCACGGTCATTCGCGAGTTCGAGTCGAGCTTCGCCACCTACCGCGAAGCCGTCATCGCGATTCAGTCGGACATCCGCAAGAACACGCCCGAAAGCGACGCCGCAGCCGCAGCCACCCTGCTGGGGTCCGCAGCGACCGCCTTCAACAAGGCGGATGCCGCGATCAATGCGTTCGAGGAAATCCAGTCCCAGACCGCTGACGAGGTTGCCACATCCGCTGGCCGTTCCGCCGCAAGCGCACAGTTGATCCTGATCATCGTGGCCGCGCTGTCGACCCTCGTCGGCCTCGGCATTGCGTTCTGGCTCGCACGTGACCTGAGCAGCCGAGCCTCCGCGATTCTCACCCGGCTCCAGAGCCTGCAGCAGCACTGCCTTGCCGACCTCAAGACCGGCATGGCCGCGCTCGCCAACGGTGACCTGACCTCTGGCGTGACCCCGGTCACGCCGAAGATCCCCGCCAGCAACACCGACGAGCTGGGGCAGGCGATCAGCGCGACCAACAGCATCATCGACGCGATGGTCGCGACGATCGGCGCCTACAACGAGTCACGCTCCAGCCTGTCCGGCATCTTCCGGAACGTGCGCGGCGACGCGAACTCCGTCCTTGACGTCGCCGACCAGCTGAACGAGTCGTCCGGCCAGATGGCCGAGGCCACCAACCAGATCGCCACCGCGATCAACGAGGTCACCAGCTCGTCCATGTCCCTTGCCTCGCTCGCCCAGCAGTCGGCGCGAGAGATCGAGCAGGTCGCCGCCGGCTCCGAGGAGGTCGCCGCGGCTGCCCAGTCCAACGCCGACTCCGCCATGCAGTCGCGCGCGGAGGCCACCCAGATGGGCGAGCGCATCGCCCTGGTCGCCGCCGCATCAGAAGAGGTCGCGGCGGCCGCATCGGACAGCAGGACCGCGGCGCTCCAGGGCCAGCAGGCGGTCGAGGAAGCCGTCAGCTCGATGGAGGCGATCGCGAAGGCGGTCGAGCACGCCTCGCAGACCGTCGACCAGCTGGGCGAGTACGGCCAGCAGATCGGCGACATCGTGAAGGTCATCGACGACATCGCCGGCCAGACCAACCTCCTCGCCCTCAACGCAGCGATCGAGGCGGCCCGTGCAGGTGAGCAGGGCCGCGGCTTCGCCGTCGTCGCGGACGAGGTTCGCCAGCTGGCGGAGCGTTCGTCCGCCTCCACGCGCGAGATCGCTGCGCTCATCGCAAAGGTCCAGCAGGGCACCCGCGAGGCAGTCGACGCGATGGCCACCGGCGTGAACGACGTCCAGCGCGGACGCACGATCACCTCGCAGGCCGGCGCCGCGCTGGAGGAGATCATCGGCAGCGTGCAGCAGTCCGCCGCGCGCATGCAGAACATCGCCGGCGACATCCAGGGACTCGCGGCCGGTGCGACGCGGATCATCGAGTCCGCCGACACCATCGCGACACTTGCCGACGAGTCGGCTCGCGGCGGCAGCGCGATGGCGCAGGGCACCTCGCGCGTGACCGAGGCGATCATGCAGGTCTCCGCCACCAGCGAGCAGACCTCGGCCTCCGCCGAGGAGGTCGCGGCCTCCACGGAGGAACTCTCGGCACAGTCCGCGGAACTCGCCGTCACCGCCGGTCGCGTCCGCGACCTTGCGGAGACGCTGAACCGCCAGGTCGCCGCGTTCAAGCTGGAGGGCGCCGCCGTCGCCGACGAGCCGGTCTCGATCATGACGCGCCGCGCCGCCTAGCTCGCGCCCACGGCTCGGCCCTGCGCAACGCGTGGGGCCGAGCCGACAACCATTCGAGGAGATCGACGCGCATGGATGCCACCACCCGCTACACCCGACGCGCCTTCAACCGCCGCGCCGCCGGCTGGCTGAGCCTCGGCGGGCTCGTGCTCGCCGGGTGCGGGCCGTCGCAGGAGGACCTGGACGCCGCCCGCGCCGACATCTCGAAGCTCGACAAGCGCCTGACCGCCATCGATGGTGGCAAGGCGCCCGCGAAGACGACCGCGAAGTCATCGGCGGCCGCGAAGGACGCGCACGGCGCGAAGCCCGGCGAGCCCGCGCACTGGAGCTACGAGGGCAAGACCGGCCCCGCCGAGTGGGGCTCGATGGATCCTGCCAACGGCGCGTGCAGCACCGGCGCGACCCAGTCCCCGATCGACCTCGCCGCGACCCAGCCGGGCGTCGGTGGGCGCACGCTCATCAAGTGGCAGCCGGCCGGCCTGACCGTCGTCAACAACGGCCACACCATCCAGGCCGACGTCGAGAAGGGCTCGCTGATCGAGATCGATGGGCAGCCGTTCGAGCTCGTGCAGTTCCACTTCCACGCGCCCTCGGAGCACACCCTGAACGGCAAGCCGTTCGCGATGGAGACGCACTTCGTCCACAAGCACAAGGACGGCGGGCTGGCCGTCGTCGGCGTGCTGCACTCGGTCGGCGGCGAGGCGCCTGCGCTCACCCCGATCCTGGGCGCGATGCCGAAGAAGGCCGACGAGAAGAAGCCGCTCCCGAAGACCGACCTGACCGCGCTGCTCCCCCGCGAGCGTGCGATGTTCCGCTACGCCGGCTCCCTCACCACGCCCCCCTGCTCCGAGGGTGTGCGCTGGCAGGTCTTCCAGTCCCCGACCTCGATCTCCGACACCCAGCTCCGTGCGTTCCAGGAGCTCTACAAGAACAACGCCCGCCCCGTGCAGCCCCTGAAGGCCCGCGACGTGCTCAAGGAGTCTGCCTAGCCCTCCCGGATCGCCGCGCCCCTGTACGCCGCACACCCCCGCACGCTACGCTCCCCGCGCGGCGCGACGACGAGGGGGCTCGGTGGCGCACTTCCAGCCGAACACGCTGTACTACGGCGACAACCTCGCCGTGCTCCGCGACTTCCCGGACGAGTGCGTCGACCTCGTCTACCTCGACCCGCCCTTCAACTCCGCCCGCGCCTACAACGTCCTCTTCAAGGAGGCGAAGGGCGCCGAGTCCGAGGCGCAGATCGAGGCGTTCGGCGACACCTGGAAGTGGGGCCCCCACACCTCGGAGACGTACGACGAGGTGGTGAGCCGCGGCGATGACGTGGGCCGCCTGCTCCAGTCCTTCGTGCAGGCGTTGGGTCACAACGACGTGACCGCCTACCTGACGATGATGGCCCCCCGCCTGGTCGAGCTCCGCCGCGTGATGAAGCCGACTGCCTCCATCTACCTCCACTGCGACCCGACCGCGAGCCACTACCTCAAGGTGCTGATGGACGCGATTTTCGGGCCGACGAACTTCGTCAACGAGATCATCTGGAAACGATCCGACGCGCACAACGATTCAGGGCAGGGTGCGAAGCACTTCGGCCGTATCCACGACTCGATCATGATGTATCGCCGCTCGCCGGATGCCACGTTCAGCGCGCTATACACGCCACTCCCAGAGGCAACGATCAGCAACTGGTACAAGCATGTGGAGCCCGAGACCGGACGACGCTACAACCTCGGCGATATCACCGGCCCAGGGGGCGCCGCAAAGGGCAATCCGCTGTACGAGTTCCTCGGGGTGACGCGGTACTGGCGCTACAGCCGCGAGCGTATGCAAGAGCTCCACGACCAGGGGCGTATCGTTCAACGCCGCCCCGGTGCCGTCCCCGCGATCAAGCGCTACCTCGATGAGAGCCGGGGTGTTCAGATGCAGGACGTCTGGACCGACATCGAAATGCTCCGCGGACTCCGGAAGGGTGAGCGTCTCGGTTACCCGACGCAGAAGCCGGAGGCGCTGCTGGAGCGCATCATCAGCGCCTCCTCCAACCCCGGCGACGTGGTGCTCGACCCGTTCTGCGGCTGCGGCACCGCCACCGTCGCCGCGCACCGCCTCGGCCGCCGCTGGGTCGGCATCGACGTCACCTACCTCGCCGTCGACCTCATGCGTCGGCGGCTCGCGGACACCTTCCCCGCCGACTTCCCCGGCGGCGCGGAATCCATCCCCGTCGACGGCGAGCCCGCCGACGAGGCCGCCGCGATCGCCCTCGCGGAGCGTGACAAGTACCAGTTCCAGTTCTGGGCCGTCGCCAAGTTGAATGGCACCGCACGCGGCGGAGAGAACAAGAAGGGCATGGATCGCGGCATCGATGGTGTCCGCACCTTCCCGGAGCAGGACGGCCCCGACCAGCCGGACACCCGCCGCTATGAGCAGGTCATCATCTCCGTGAAGGGTGGTGCCACCGGCCCCGCCCACGTCCGCGAACTCCGCGGCACCATCGAGCGTGAAGGCGCACCCATCGGCGTCCTCGTCACCGCCCACCGCCCCACCCGCGAAATGGAACGCGACGCCGCCGCCGCGGGCGTCTACCACTCCCCGTGGGACGGCAGCACCTACCCTCGGCTGCAAATCATCACCGCCGCCGACATCATCCACGGCACGCGCATCGACATGCCCAGCGAGCGCGGCGGCTCAAACTTCTCCCGAGCCCGCGCCGCCAAGGAAGTCGCCGAGAAGCCACGCCTCCTGTAGCGCGCTCCCGCCAGGCACCCACGTGTTTCACGTGAAACATATGTGCTAAGATAAAAGGCTAGGGCGCAAGCGGCAGCGGTGGTACCATGCTGCCTCTCTCATACCGTAGCGCAGCCCTCGCCGCGCCCGTCTGGAGCATCCGATACCCGTGGTAAGCCGTCCTCAAGACCAGGTCATCGACGCCAACGGCCTCACCTTCCACTACCGGGAGTGGGGCGACAGCCGCACCAAGCAGGCACTCATCCTCCTCCACGACTTCGCCGAGACCTCGGCGGCGTGGGAAGACGCCGCGCTCGACCTCAGCCGCGAGTACCGCGTGATCGCCCCCGACCAGCGCGGCTACGGCCGCTCTGCGCGCGCCGCCGACCGCGACTACACCCGCGCCAGCCAGGTCGAAGACCTCGCCGCGATCATCGAGGGGCTGAACCTGCGTTCCGTCATCCTCGTCGGCCACGGCATGGGCGGCGCGAACGCGCTCTGCTACGCCGCCGAGCACCCGGACGTCGTCACCGCCCTCGTCGTCATCGAGGTTGCACCCGAGGTCCTGCGCTCCGGCATCGAGACCGTGCGCCGCGTCATCACCTCCGGCGACGAGTTCGCCAGCCTCGACGACGTCGTCGACACCTTCCGCCGCTACTACCCGTACGCCACCACCGAGCAGCTCGAGCGCCGCGCGCGCGCCTCGGTCGTCGCAACCGAGGACGGTGCGTACGCCTGGGCCTTCGACCCGGTGTTCCGCGACGCCACCCAGCGCCCGCCCGAGCCGGACCCCGGCCAGCGCCGCCTGCAGAACCTGTGGGACTCGGTGGAGCACATCCAGTGCCCGGTGATGATCGTCACCGGCTCCGAGACCGACATGATCACGCCCGAGGCGATCCAGCGCTTCCACCGCCGCATGATGGGCTCGCGCCGCTCCCTCATCGAGGAAGCCGGGCACGCCGTGCCGACGGACCAGCCGGGCGCGCTTGCCCAGCACATCCGCGAGTTCCTGCAGAGCCTGTCCAGCAACCCCATCTAGGGGTCGCCCTCGCGTCGAGGGACGGAGCATCCGATGCCGCGAGCGTTCCACCGGGTCGTCGTCACCGGCCT
>JBAYUZ010000013.1:0-35556 GCA_041674885.1 Dehalococcoidia bacterium | reverse complement strand
TCGGTCGTGGTGCCGAAGCCGTCGAGCGAGATGTTGAGGTCGGCTCGCACGCGCATGGAGGGCTCCTCGGGGGGCGGGTGGCCCGTCGTTCAGGGCCGAAGTGGCGGAGGGGGTGGGATTCGAACCCACGATCGAGGAAACCCTCGATAAGCGCTTAGCAGGCGCCCGCACTCGGCCACTATGCGACCCCTCCAGCGGTCGCAGATCGTAGATGGTCGGCGTCTGCGGCACAAGGATTGGCGATTGCGGCTATTTTACAGGAGATGGGCGGGGAACCCCTTGCGGAATCAGGCCATTATCGTATTCAATAACCCGCGAGAGCGCCTGAGCAATTCGGGGGCGGTCGGAGACGACCGACGGGCGCGCCCCAGCACGAAGGAGACATCGTGAACAAGGCTGAGCTGATCGCTGCGGTCGCCAACGCGGCCGGCACCACCAACAAGGACGCCGAGGGTGTGCTGAACTCCTTCCGCGACCTGGTTCAGGCCGCTGTCCGCAAGGGCGACGACGTGGCGTACCCGGGCCTGGGCAAGTTCAGCCAGGCCGCCCGCAAGGCCCGCACCGCGCGCAACCCGCGCACCGGCGAGACCCTGAAGGTCCCCGCCTCGAAGGCGCCGAAGTTCACCGCCGCGGCCGAGCTGAAGCGTGTCGTGAACGGCACCGAGGCCGCCCCGAAGATCAAGTACTAGTCCGAACTCGGACGTACCCCGAAGGCCTCGCGAGCTCGAGCGCGAGACCCGAGGACAGCAAGAAGGGCCGCCCCACGGGGCGGCCCTTCTGCATGGGTGCGTATCGCCGGGGGCGTTACGCCAGGCCGCGCTCCTTGAGCACGCCCAGCATCGTCTCGCCGATCTGCGAGGGGGACTGCACCACGCGCGCACCGGCGTTCATGAGCGCCGTCTGCTTCGCCTGCGCGGTGCCCGCCTTGCCGGCGATGATCGCGCCGGCGTGGCCCATGCGGCGGCCGGGAGGCGCCGTGGCGCCCGCGATGAACGCGACCACCGGCTTCGACATCTGCTGGATGTAGTCGGCGGCCTCCTGCTCGGCCGTGCCGCCGATCTCGCCGATCAGGACGACCGCGGCGGTGTCCGGATCCTCCTCGAACAGCTGCAGCGCCTGGCGCTGCGTCGTGCCGATGATCGGGTCACCGCCGACGCCGACGCTCGAGGACTGGCCCATGCCGAGGCGGGTGAGCTGGTCGACCGTCTCGTACACCAGCGTGCCGGAGCGCGAGATGACGCCCACGTTGCCGGGCTGGTACACGTCCACCGGCATGATGCCGGCGCGCGACAGCGCAGCGGGGGTGATGACGCCCGGGCAGTTGGGGCCGATGAGGGTCGTGCCGGAGCCGCGGAGGTAGCGCTTCACCGCCACCATGTCGCGGGTCGGGATGCCCTCGGTGATGCAGATGGCGACCGGGACGCCCGCGTCTGCCGCCTCGATGATCGCGTCGGCGGCGAACGGCGCCGGCACGAAGATCAGCGAGACGTTCGCCTGAAACTCCTGCACTGCCTGCTTCACCGTGTTGCGGATCGGCACGTTTTCGATGACCTGGCCGCCGCGGCCGGGGGTGACACCGGCCACGATCTTCGTGCCGTAGTCCATGCAGTTCTTCGCCTCGCGCTGGCCCGCGCCGCCGAAGCCCTGGATGACAACTCGCGTGTTCTCGTCGAGCAGAACGCCCATTTCAGTTACTCCTTCTGCTCGCTGGTTACTTCGCCGCCTCGACGGCCTTGCGGGCCGCCTCGGCGAAGCCGTCGGCGCGGATGAGTTCGACCCCGGACTCGTCGAGGATGCGCATGCCTTCCTCCACGTTCGTGCCGGCAAGGCGGACGACGGTCGGCTGCGAGAGCAGGCCCTCGTTCTTCGCCTGCACCACGCCCGCCGCGATGACGTCGGTGCGCGCGAGGCCGCCGAAGATGTTGACCAGGACCGCCTTCACGGACGGGTCGGCACCGATGATCTTCAGCGCGGCCGCGACCGCGCCCGGGTCGTTCTGCGTGCCGATGTCGAGGAAGTTCGCGGGCATGCCGCCCTCGAACTGGATGGCGTCCATGGTCGCCATCGCCAGGCCGGCGCCGTTCACCAGGCAGCCGATGTTGCCGTCCAGCTTCACGTAGTTCTGGATGCCGGCGTCCTTCGCCTCGACCTCCAGGGCGTCGTCCTGCGACTTGTCCTGCAGCTCGAAGAGGTCCTTGTGACGGAAGTCCGCGTTGTCGTCGATGGAGAACTTCGCGTCAGCCGCCAGCACGCGGTTGTCCTTCGTCACCACCAGCGGGTTGATCTCCGCCAGCGTGCCGTCGTTCTCCAGGAACGCCTTCGCGAGCGCCGTGATGAGCGCCACCGCCGGGCGGTTCAGGTCGCCGTCGAGGTTCGTCGCGAACGCGAGCGAGCGCGCCTGGAACCCCTGGAACCCGATGGTCGGGTCGATCGCCTGCCGGAAGATCTGCTCCGGGTGCTGCTCCGCAACCTCCTCGATCTCCATGCCGCCCGCCGCCGAGGCGATCACGATCGGCATGCCCGCCGAGTTGTCGATGACGACGCCGAGGTAGAGCTCGCGCTCGATCTCGATCTGCTCCTCGACCAGCACGGCGTTCACCGGCTGCCCGGCCGCGCCGCTCTGGAACGTGACCAGGCGCGTGCCCAGCAGGGAGCGCGCGAAGTCTGCGGCCTCCTGCGGGGAGCTGACCAGCTTCACGCCGCCTGCCTTGCCGCGGCCGCCGGCGTGGACCTGCGCTTTCACGACGGCCTTGCCGCCCAGCGCCTCACAGGCCGCTGCCGCCTCCTCCGGGGTGCGGGCGACGCTCCCCTTCGGCACCAGCACGCCGTAGCGCGCCAGCAGTTCCTTCGCCTGGTACTCGTGCAGTTTCATCGTCGCTCCCCGGGATGCGTCTCGCGGGCCGGATGCAGGTGGCCGTGCGGGATCAGTGGCGGGCCAGAGGCCCGCGCGATAGTAGCCAGCCGCCGAAGTGGACTCAAGCGCGCCGCCCCGCACGTCGAGGCCTGCGCATCGCCTGGAGACGCGTTACGAGGGGGACACGAGGCGATGAGGGCGCCGCAAACCGTCCGTACGCGTGAGAGATTCGTCGCGCCGACTCGTGCGCGCACAAGGCTGACGTGCTGTAGTATGCGCCGCATCCGGGCGGGGGCGCCCGGCTTCACACATCGACATTTACATGTCACAGGAGGAGGAACCCATTGTCTAAGAAGATGAGCCTGCGGGCTGCCGGCGTCGTCGTCGGCCTGTCCGCGGCCCTCGCGCCGGCGGCGCTGCTGGCGTACGACGCCACCACCGACGCCACCGCGCCGGTTGTCGCGCAGGCGACGGCCACCGCTGCCCCGAAGACCACCGCCTCGCCGGCGGCCCCGAAGACCGGCAACGCCGGCCTCCTCGCGGGCCTCTTCGGCGCCGCGCCGGCCCAGGCGACCGCGACCGCCGCTCCGAAGACGACCGCCTCGCCGGCCGCTCCGAAGACCGGTAACGCCGGCCTCCTGAACGCCGCTGGTGGCGTTGTCGCTCAGGCGACCGCGACCGCTGCGCCGAAGACGACCGCTTCGCCGGCCGCTCCGAAGACCGGCAACGCCGGCCTCCTGAACGCCGCTGGTGGTGTCGTCGCCCAGGCGACCGCGACCGCTGCCCCGAAGACGACCGCGTCGCCCGCCGCTCCGAAGACCGGTAACGCCGGCCTCACGGGCGAGGCTGGCACCGCCGCCGTCGCCGCGACCCTGGCTGTCCTCGCCGTTGGCGTGGTCGCCGGCGGCCGCGTCCTGGCTTCCCGCCGCGGCTAGTCCGCGTCGGCTGTTGCCGATTCGAAAGGGGCCCGCACTGCGGGCCCCTTTCTGTATCTCGGCGCATCGCGCACGCGCTCTGCGTGTGGCGCACTCGACGCCTCCCACTGATCCGTGCGGTAGGCGACTGACGTACGAGATGCGAGCAGCGATCAGCGTCCGCTAGCATGACCAGCGCCCCGAGGCGTACCGGGGCTGGGGCGAGGTACACCGTGGCGCGACCGGCAACCGAGGATCGAAGCGCGGGGCTGTGGGCCGCGATCTTCGCGGGTACCATCTTCCTGAGCGCGTTCCTGCTCTTCCAGGTGCAGCCGATCGCCGGGAAGATTGTGATGCCGTGGTTCGGCGGTGGATCCACCGTGTGGATCACCACGCTGATGTTCTTCCAGGTCGCGCTGCTGGTCGGCTACGCCTACTCGCACTTCGTGGCGCTGCGGCTGCGGCCGCGTGCGCAGGGGATGCTGCACGCGGGCCTCGTGCTGCTGGCGCTGCTCTCGCTGCCGATCCTGCCGTCCGCCAGCTGGAAGCCGGAGTCCGAGGCGCAGCCCGCACTTAGACTCGTGATCCTGCTCGCTGTCACCGTCGGGCCGACGTACCTGCTGCTCTCGACCACCGGCCCGCTCCTGCAGCACTGGTTCGCTCGGCGCTTCCCGCAGCGCTCGCCGTACCCGCTGTACGCGCTCTCCAACGTCGGATCGCTGCTGGCGCTGCTCGGCTACCCGGTCGTCATCGAGCAGTTCCTGGGGCTGCGTGCGCAGGCGTGGAGCTTCTCGATCGGGTACGCCGTGTTCGCGGTCGCCTGCGCCGCGCTCGCGCTTGCGGGGGTGCGCGCGTCGCGCGGCAGCGAGGACGCACCGCACCTCGATCCGCTTGCCGCGCTGCCCGCGGAGCGCATCGCGCCGCTGCGGATGCTGCTGTGGGTGCTGCTCCCGGCGTGCGCCTCCGCGCTGCTGCTGGCGGTCACGAAGAACCTCACCGAGGACGTCGCGGGCATGCCGCTGCTCTGGGTGCTGCCGCTCGCCGTCTACCTCGTGACCTTCATCCTCACCTTCAGCAGCGAGCGCATGTACGAGCCAACGCTGTACACGGTGACGCTGATCCTCGCGGCGTTCGCGGGCTGGTACGTGCTGCGGCCGATGACGATCACGGTGCAGGGCGCGCTCTACCTGCTCGTGCTGTTCCTCGTCTGCATGTCCTTGCACGGCGAGACCGCGAGGATGCGACCGTCGCCCCGGCACCTCACGCTGTTCTACTTCCTCGTCTCGGTGGGCGGGGCGCTGGGCGGCCTCTTCGTCGCGCTGGCCGCGCCGGTCGTGTTCGCGGCGTACTGGGAGTACCACACCGCGCTCTTCGCCTCGGTGCTGCTCGTGCTGCTCTCGCGCGCGTACGACGAGGGCGCGCGGAGGCCGATGCAGGTGATGGGCATCGCGACCGCCGTCGGCGTCGTGCTGCTGGGCGTGCTCGGCTACGGGCTCTGGCAGGATGCGCAGAAGCTGTACACGAACATGCTGTCGATGGACCGCAACTTCTACGGCCTCGTGCGCGTCTACGACACGAAGGGCACGCCCGCGCGCCACGACATGCAGCACGGCCGCATCCTGCACGGCTTCCAGTACCAGGACGAGCCGCTGCGCAATGCCCACACCGGCTACTACGGCCCGCAGACCGCCGTCGCGCTGGCGCTGGAGCAGCACCCCGCGCGCGCGAAGGGGCCGCTGCGTGTCGGCATCGTCGGCCTCGGCGCGGGCATGCTCGGCAGCTACGTGCAGCCGGGCGACGACTGGACGTTCTACGAGATCAACCCATTGGTGACCGAGGCCGCCGAGCGCGACTTTACCTACCTGCGTGACGCCCGGGCTCGCGGCGGCCAGTTGCGCGTCGTCCACGGCGACGCGCGCACCGTCCTGGATCGCCAGCTGGAGGAGAGCGGGTCGCGGCAGTACGACGTGCTGGTGCTGGATGCGTTCACGAGCGACAGCATCCCGGTGCACCTGCTCACCCGCGAGGCGATGGAGACGTACTGGAAGCACCTGAAGGACGACGGTGTCCTCATCGTCCACATCTCGAACGCGTTCATCGACCTCAGCCCGGTCGTGCGAGGCGTCGCGGACAGCCTCGGCTACGAGGCGCACTGGACCACCGGCTCGGGCGCCGAGGTCGGCGGGTTGCAGTCGTACTGGGTCGGCATCACTCGGAACCGCGCGTTCTGGACCAGCCCGAAGGTCGCCCCCTACTTCAGCGAGTGGCCCGAGGGCTCGCGCGACCCGGTGCTGTGGACGGACGACTACTCCAACCTC
The DNA here is from genome assembly GCA_041674885.1 of Dehalococcoidia bacterium. Classification (GTDB taxonomy): domain Bacteria; phylum Chloroflexota; class Dehalococcoidia; order UBA2979; family UBA2979; genus RH-chloro-G1. Next base: position 29,470 of record JBAYUZ010000013.1, on the reverse strand, counting down.
TACAGCCTGCTCACGCTCGGCTGATCCCGGCACGTCCGAGGGGTAGCGGCCGTTCGTACCCTTTCCGACACACGCGCGCTCTGCTGGCCGCGTGCAGGAGGAGGTTCCCATGACTCGATTCACCCGGAGCGGCCGCCGGCTGCTCATCGCTGCGGTGCTCGCCGCCGCCACGCTGGTGCCCGCCGCAGTCTCCGCGCAGACGCTCACGTCCCAGTGGGGGGCGGCCCTGAGCGGCGCGAACGAGGTGCCCGCGAACACCTCGGCTGCACGCGGCACCTTCACTGCCACCATCGATGAGGCGGCGAACACCATCACGTGGTCGCTCGCGGTTCCGACGATCACCAACGCGACGGCGGCGCACCTGCACACCGGCCAGGCGGGCATCAACGGCCCGATCGCCCTCAACCTCTTCGCCGCGCCCGCCGGGAGCCCGGCGCAGGCGATCAACGTTTCCGGCACCTCGAAGGGCAGCGACCTGGTGGGGCCGCTCCAGGGCAACTTCCAGGAGTTCATCCGCGCCGTGAAGGGCGGGACGATCTACGTGAACGTCCACACCACCGGTAACCCCGGCGGCGAGATCCGCTCGCAGGTGGTCGCGGCCTCGGCGGTGCCCGCCCAGGCCGCGCCGGTCGCGCCCAAGACCGGCAATGCCGGTCTCGCAGGCGGCACGAGCACGACCGCGGTCGCGGGCGTGCTGGTGGTGCTGGCAGTCGGCGTGGTTGCCGGCGGCCGCGCGCTGGCGGCTCGGCGCAGCGCCTAGCCCGGACGCCCGATCGAGGCAGGCAACAGGCTCTGGAGGCCCGCCACCCGGCGGGCCTCCGTGCGCTCATCGGGATCTGTGATGCCGTTCTCCTTGCTGGCGATTCGGGCCAATGCTAGAGTCAGGGCTACGACTGTCCACCCACGAAAGGTGCGACCTTGGCGTACAAGATCGTAGAGAACTGCATCGGCTGCACGGCCTGCACGAAGCGCTGCCCCACCGGCGCGATCACCGGCGTTCGCGACAGCCTCCACATGATCGACCCGAGCCTGTGCATCGACTGCGGGGCGTGCGGCGTCGTCTGCCCGCCCGAGGCGATCCTCGACGACCTGGGCGACGTCTGCCGGACCTTCCCCCGCAAGGAAGCCCCGGTCGCCAAGATCATCGAGGAGAACTGCATCGGCTCCGGCTGTGAGCTCTGCATCAACGTCTGCCCGTTCGAGGCGTTGTCGCTGCAGGATTCCCCGAACAACCACGACTTCTACGGCATCTCCACCGTCGACCCGCGCAAGTGCACGGGCTGCCGGCTGTGCGAGAGCGCATGTGGCTGGTCCGCCATCTACATCGACCCGCCGCGCGAGATGCTGAAGAAGAAGATCTTCCCCGTGGAGATCCTCACGCCGAAGACCGGCAAGGGCCTGCAGCGCGCTCGCGCCTAGGCCTGGTTCGCACGCACACGTCGAAGGGCCCGCGCATGCGGGCCCTTCGCATATCCAAGGAGCATCGAGGTGAGTGAGCCACTGCCGATCGAGGTCGTGCTGCTGCGCCCGGGCGCCGTGCTCCCCGCGCGGCAGTCGATGCTGGCGTCCGGCTTCGACCTCCACGCCTGCCTCGACGGTGGCCGCATCGAGGTAGGGACGATGCCGGTGCGCGTGCCCACGGGCATCGCGATCGCTGCGCCGCCCGACACGGATGTGCAGATTCGCCCCCGCTCGGGCCTCACGGCGCGCGGCGTCATGGCGACGTTCGGCACCATCGATGCCGACTATCGCGGCGAGCTGCAGGTCACGATGTACTGCCTGCCCGGCGTCGGCACGTACGTGATCGAGGATGGCGAGCGCATCGCGCAGCTCGTCGTGGCCCTGCTCGCGCCGGTGGAGTGGGTGCCGGTGGCCTCGCTCGACGCCACCGCGCGCGGCGAGCGAGGTCACGGCTCTACTGGGCGCGCCTAGCGCTCACGGCGGTGCCTAGCCGAGCAGCACCACCAGCGCGCCCATGATCGTGTAGCCGATCACCAGGTAGCCGACGTGGATGAGCCCCAACGCCATCGAGTGGCCGTTGGCGACGGTCGCACCCATCGCCTGCGCGATCGCCGCGAAGCCCACGACGAGCGCCGCGAGGATGCCCTGGCTGAGCGTGCCAGCGCCGCTCCACGTGATCACCATCGCCACCGCCCACGCGGCCATGAGCGCGCTCACCGGGAACGCCAGCATCTCGATGCCCGGCTTGCGGTCACCCGGCTGCACGTGCATCTCCGCCAGCCAGCGCTTTCCGACGGGCGTCAGCGGTGAGTACCACAGGCCGCCGAGGATGAACTGCGCCACAGCCGCTGCAAGGATGGCGACGATGCTGATGTGCGGGTAGACGAACGCGGTCTCGGACATGTGGAACCCCTCCCTGTCCCCGCGCGCATCGCCAATCTACAGGAACGCACGTGACGGGCGGTGGATGCGAGGGGAAAAGCGAGAGCGGGCCCGGTGGGCCCGCTCTCTAGGTCGGCATCTGCTGTGCGGCGGGGGTAATTCAGCAGATACCGACGTCTCAGGGACGGGCGCAGGCGATGTACGGCTTCGCCCGCGCCCGGTGTATGCGTTACCTCGTGACCGCCTCCGTCACGCTGCCCGCCCCACGGCGAGCCCCACGAGCATCGCGGCGATGCCCACCGCCATGCTGCCCACCAGGTTCGCGCCCGCCGCGAGCGGCAAGCCATCCTCGAACTGGCGCACGGCCTGGTACATCAACGTCGAGAACGTCGTGTACCCGCCCATCACGCCCACCGTCAGTCCGTCGCGCAGCCACGGCTGCAGCGGTACCCGGAACGCGGTCAGCCCGACGATCACGCCCAGGAGCAACGAGCCCGTGATGTTCACGGAGAACGTCCCCCACGCGGTCGGTCCAAGCCATGACTGCATCCATACCGTCACCGCATACCGCACTACCGAGCCGAACGCGCCACCGACAGCGACAGCGAGTACAGCTCCCACGTCCTAACTCAGGCCGCAGCCTCGGCGCGCTGCTCGTCGTCCATGAACACGTAGTGATAGACGAGAGCGGCAAGCACCGCGCCGATGATCGGGCCAACCCAGTAGACCGCCGCGTTCGCCCAGTGGCCGGTCACGAGCTCCGGACCGAAGGCGCGCGCGGGGTTCATCGCCGCGCCGGTCAGCCGACCGGCGGCGAGGATGTCCATGGTGAGCACGAGGCCGATCGCGAGGCCGCCGAGCTTCGGCGCCCGTCGGTCAACGGCCGTGCCGAAGACCGCCGTCATCAGGAAGAACGTCAGCACAGCCTCGATGGCCACGGCCTGCAGGAACGTGACACCGGCGATGTCCGGGACGCCGTTCGCGACCTCGCGAAGCGTGGCCGGGAAGCTGAACTCGAGGACGGCCGCACCGGCGATCGCGCCTAGGAGCTGCGCGAAGATATAGCCGGCCGTGTCGACCGTCGGCAGTCGCCGCGTCGCCCACAGGCCGATGGTGAGCGCGGGGTTGAACAGCCCACCGGAGACCGCGCCGAGCGCGCTCACCATGATTGCGATCGCCAGGCCGTGCGCGATCGCCACGCCGACGATGCCGCTCCCGACGATGATCGAGCCGGCGCCGATGAAGATGAGCGTGAAGGTGCCGACGAACTCAGCTGCAAGCTTGCGACCGAGCTGCGCGTCCATGTATCCCCCCGGATGCGCCCCGTCTGGCTCGGGGCTGAGAGGGATGAGACCATGAATCCGCTAAGAAGTCAATGCGGTTGTTCATTTGCAACTTGTCCACATGCTGATCGGCCTCGGCACCAGCCCGCCTCGCGCGTTGACCGCGGCTTGTGCCCGCGCCTAGGGTGAGGCCGAGAAGGAGCGCGCCGCGTGCGATTCATCCGAACCATCCTCGGTGCCGTCATCGCCGCCGCGCTCGGCGTGGTGCTCGGTCGGCTGGTCGCCGGCCTCCGCCGCGAGGCGCAGGGCGAGGAGGCGATGGCGCTCGACGCTGCGGCGCTGGTGCCGCAGCCGCAAGACATCGTCCCGGGCCTGGTCGCCGCGCTCCGCGTCTCCGACGCGCCGTGGTCGGCGCTGCACGTCCCGCCATGGCTCGCGGCGTTCGCGGTGAACTTCGCGCTGACCGCGCTCGGCAGCGAGCTGGCGCCGTGGCTGCGCACCTTCGGCATCGGCGGCGACGAGGACGAGGCGGGCGATGAGGCCGCACCGGCGCGTGGTCGCGGCGACCTCTGGACCGTCGAGACGCGCCGCGAGCCGGAGAGCGCGCCGCCGCCACCGCCCTCGGGCGCGGCGTATCCCGGCTTCCGCCCGTTCTCCGGCTAGCATCGACCGGTGCCACCCGCGCTCTTCACGCTCGACGAGGCCCGCTCCGCGCTCGCGTCGATCCGTGAGCCGCTGGCGGCGTTGCAGGCGATCCAGGCACGGCTGCGCGAGGTGCGCGCGGAACTGCACGCGCTGGGCCGCCGCCACCTGAACGATGGGGTCGTCGCGGAACAGCGCGTGCGTCACCTGCGCCAGGAGCAGCAGCGCCGCGCCGAGGAGGCGCGCGCGCACGCCGTCGCGATCCGCGACTCCGGCGCCGAGCTGCGCAGCATCGAGGACGGCCTGCTCGACTTCCCCGCGGTCATCGACGGCGTCGAGGCGTACTGGTGCTGGCGCACCGGCGAGGACGACATCGCCTGGTGGCATCCGCGCTCGACCGGGATCGCCGGACGCCGCCCAATCACGGGGATCGAGGACTGACGGCATGCCCGCGCACGCCCGGCGCGGTGTCGCCGTGATGAGCCACGCGGTATCCTCGATGTACGGAGGGGATGCGCCGTGACGCTCGCGGTCGTGCTCATGGTCGCGTACCTGTTGGGGTCGATACCGACGTCATATATCGTCGTGTACCGCCTCACCGGCCGAGACATCCGCAGCATGGGCAGCGGCAACCCGGGCACGATGAACGTGCTGGACACCGTCGGCTGGCGCGCAGCAGGTCTCGTCGCGGTCGGCGACATCTGCAAGGGCGCCGCCGCCGTGCTGCTCGCGTACGAGGCCGGTCTGGGTGAGTTGGACGCGGTGCTTGCGGCGGTGGCCGCGGTGATCGGCCACGACTACTCGATCTTCCTGCGCTTTGATGGTGGCAACGGCACCGCGGCTGTGATCGGCGGCCTGCTGGGGCTCATGCCGCTGGAGACGCTCGGTGTCGCCACGATCGGCATCGGCGCCGGCTACCTGCTGGGCTCCCGTCGGCTGGGCGGCCTGGTCGGCATCGTGCTGATCCCGGCGGTCGGCTACGCGACGCACGTCTCCCAGATCACGCTGTGGGGCTCGATGCTGCTCATGGCGTTCACGGTGCTGAAGATCGTCCGCTTCGAGGGCTTCTCCCCGGAGCGCCCCGGTCGATGACGACCTTCGAGGACACCCTCGACCGCTTCCGGCTGTCCGCTGCCGGCTCGCCCGAGGGCGTGCCGCTCGCGCGCCTCGCGTTGCTGATCGCGCAGGTGGAGTACCCCGAACTTGACATCGCCGGCTACGAGCGGCGCCTGCTCGCGCTCTCGCAGAGCCTGGAGGTGCGCATCCACCCCGCCGCCGACGTCCACTCGCAGCTCGCCGAGCTCCACAAGCTCCTCTATGACGAGTGCGCGTTCCGCGGCAACGAGCTCGAATACAACGACCCTCGGAACCTCTACCTGAACGACGTGATCGAGCGGCAGAGCGGCATCCCCGCCACGCTGGCGATCATCGAGGTCGTCGTGGCGCAGCGCGCGGGCATCCGTGCGCTGCCGGTCGGCCTCCCGGGCCGTGTGGTGGTGCGTGTGGAGTCCTCGGAGGCGCCGATCTTCGTCGACCCGTTCAACCGCGGCCGCGAACTGACCGAGGACGAGTGCAAGCAGATCGTCCGTGAGGTCTACGGCCGCCGGAACCAGTGGCGCGAGCACTACCTCGACCCGATCACGCCCCGGCAGCTGATCCAGCGGCTGCTGCACAACCTGAAGGCGACGTACCTCCAGCGCGGCGACGAGGAGCGCGCGGGGCGGATGATCGAGCTGCTGCTGGCGATGTACCCCTGGGACCTGGACGAGATCCGCGACCGCGGCATGCTCCGCGAGCGCATCGGCGCTTACGAGGACGCCCTCCACGACCTCGAGCACTACGTCCAGTACCGCATCGGCGCCCGCGACATCCAGACCGTCACCGAGGCCGTCCGCTCCCTCCGCCGCCAGACCGGCTACGAGCGGTAAGGTTCCATCTCTGGCGCGCGCTTTGGCACGCTGCTAACCTCGGTGCGTCCGGAATCGCATCGTGATCGCCATTCCGGGCGGAGGGGAACCTGACCGTGGAGGCTGACGCCGCGTCCCGCGCGCTGCACATGGATGCTCCGGCTTCGCGCTTCGTCATGAACGCGGACACCCTCGACTACTGGACGGAGCACGCGCTCCAGTTCATCGACATCACGGACGAGGTGCGCACGATCGTGGGGCGCTCCGGCGTCCACAACGGTCAGGTCACCGTCTTCTCCCGGCACACCACCGCCGCCGTCATCGTCAACGAGCATGAGCCGCTGCTCCTGAACGACATGGCGCGCACGCTCTCGCGGCTCGCCCCGGCCGGTGACTACTACGAGCACAACGACTTCTCCATCCGCACCGTGAACGTCGAGGAGAATGAGCCGGCGAACGGCCACTCGCATTGCCAGCACCTCTTCCTGGGGGCCAGTGAGACGATCCCGGTGCAGGACGGCCAGATGCTGCTGGGCAAGTGGCAGAGCATCTTCCTGGTCGAGCTCGACCACGCGCGGCGCCGCCTCGTCCTCGTGCAGACGATGGGTGTGAGCGCGGGCTAGCGCCGCTCGGTCGCACGCTCGAAGGGGCGCGATGGTTCTCCGCATCCTGCAGGGCGCCGGCAACTTCCGCGATACGCTGCTGCTCGCCCGCCATGAGCTCGTCGACGGCATCAGCGCCGACCTCTGGGTGCGTGACGGTGAGGCGTTCATCCACCACGCGCGCCGCCTGGGGCCGCTGCGCTACACCGTCAGCCGCGCCGGCATCCGCCGCTATGACCGCGACCGCATCCCCGTCGAGGTGGTCATGAGCGCCGCCGAGGGCCGCCTGCTCATCCTCGACGTGCGCACCGAGGGCGGTGACCCCGCGCCCGAGATCGCGCGCCTCGTCTACCCGCTGCACGACCGCTCGCGCATCGTCGTCGCCTGCGAGGATCGCGCGCTGATGGATCGCCTGCGCGCGTGGCAGCCCGACCTCCCGGTTGCGCACGCTCTGCCGACCGAAGGTGCGCTGCGCCGCTACATCCAGGGCCGCATCAACAGCTCGCTGCCGTCGATGCCGGTCATCGTGCCGGAGACGCTGCTGCACACCCGCCTCGAGCTCGAGTCGCTCGCAACGCACGCAGCGAGCGTCGGCGTGCGCAACGTGCGCACCCCCGCCCGCGCGACTGAGCTCGCCGCCTGGGGCGCCGACCTCGTCATGGGCGCATCGCTCGAGGTGCTCGAGTCGGTGCCGGCGCCGACCGCGTGACGAGTGCTTCGAGGGGGCGCAGGTGTTCGGTAAGAACGACAATGATCTCGGTGCGCGGCAGTCATGGAATCGCGCGGAACGCCGCGAGGTAGAGGTACTTCTCGGAGCGGCACTGGAAGGGGTCAGCGATCCAGACGAACGGGCTGCCATCATTAGAGAAGTCACTGGCGGACGCACTTGGGAGTGCGTCCGATGCTCCGCGATGGTAGAGGAGCGTGATCTCGTTGGACACGGACAGGGTGCCCTGATCTGTAACCAGTGCTGGTCTGAGATTGGTTTCTTGAAGCGCCTCTTCTACCTCTAGGTTCGCCCCCGCACTGCGCACCCCGTAGCATCGAGGCGTGACCACACCCCCTGCGTTCGACGACTTCGCGCTCACCGCACGGGCCACGCCGCTCGCCGCGATCGTTGCGGACGAGGTGCGCGCGGGCGGGCCGATGACGTTCGCGCGCTTCATGGCGCTCGCGCTGGGGCACCCGGAGTACGGCTACTATGCGCGCCCTGACCTCGCCTGGGGTGCGGCGGGCGACTTCCAGACCTCGCCCGAGGTTGCGCCGGTGTTCGGCTACCTCTGGGCGCGGCAGGTGCTGGAGTGCTGGGAGCGCCTCGGGCGCCCCGCGCCGTTCCACCTCGTCGAGGTCGGCGCGGGCTCCGGCGCGTTCAGCGAGGCGATGCTGACCTGGCTGCGCGAGCGCGCGCCCGACTGCTTCGCCGCCCTGCGCGCCGTGGTGCTGGACGCGATGCCGCGCCGCATCGAGGAGCAGCGCACGCGCCTCGCACGCGCCGGGTTCAGCGCGCCGACCGTCGAGCACGCCTCGGCTGAGGCGTGGCTGGCGCGCGAGGAGCGCGTGACCGGCGTCATCATCAGCAACGAGTGCTTCGACGCGCTCCCGGTGCACATCGTCGAGCGGCGCGTCACCGAGGCAGGCGACGACCTGCACGAGTGGTACGTCACGCTCGATGCCTCCGGTGGCCTCACGTTCGAGCTCGGCACCGCGAGCACGCCCGCGCTTGCGGAGACGTTCGCGCGGCTCGGCGTGCAGCCCGGTGACGGTTGCCGCGCGGAGGTATGCCTCGCCGCTCCCGAGCTGATGCGCGCGATGGTGCGCCGCCTCGATCGCGGCTACGTGCTGAGCATCGACTACGGCCACGATGCGCCGTCGCTGTATGCCTCGTGGCGGCGCATGGGGACGCTCATGGCGTTCCGCCAGCACTCACCGCAGCCGGATCCGCTCGCGGCGCTCGGGCTGCTCGATCTCACCGCGCACGTTGACCTCACGACGCTTGCTGACGCCGCCCGCGCCGAGGGCTGCGAGGTGCCGCCGCACGTCTCGCAGGCGGAGGCGCTGGTCGGCCTGGGGATCGGCGAGGCGATGCGCGGGGCGCAGGAGCGCGCAGGGCAGGACTTCCTCGCGTATGCGAACGCGCGGCGCGCCGCGGAGACGCTGCTGGACCCGACCGGCCTTGGCCGCATCCGCGTGCTCGTCGCCGCGAAGGGCGCATCGGCTGACCTCGTCTGCCTGTCGGCTCCGATGCCGTAGCGCGTCGCACTCGAGGGTCAGGCCCGTCGCTCCCAGTGCACCAGCGTGTCCGCCTCGCGGAAGCCGAAGGTGGGATAGAGCGCCAGGGCGCGCTCGTTGACGGCCGCGGTGCCGACGAACGCCGTGTGGAAGCCGCGCGCTCGCAGCCGGTACAGCCCTTCGGCGAGCACCGCACGCGCGAAGCCGTGCCCCGCGTAGTCGCGATTCGTGCCCACTGGCTCGAAGACCGCAGTACCGCTCGCGGCGTCCGCCCAGCAGACGCAGTACGAGAGCAGCTCGCCGCGCCACTCCAGCACGATGTCGAGCGTCGCGTCATATCCCGGCACGGCACGCATCGCGCGATAGTTCTCGGTCGTCGCGCTCGACGGCCCCCAGACCGACCACGCCCGCCGATGCAGCGAGGCGCGCGCCGCGACGTCGCTGTCGGTCGCGTGGCGCAGCCGCGCGCCGGACGGGAGGAGCGCCGCCGGCAGCGGGGCATCGAGCGGGTACGCGAACTGTGTGCCCGCCGTTCGCGCCGCGCCGAAGCCGAGACTGCGCAGCACCTCGGCGCGGGCGGCGTCGCTCACGAGCACCGGCGTGGATAGTGGCGGCTCGATGCCCGCTGCCGTGCGCCGCGACTCGGCCCACGCCACCACCGGCTCGGCAGCGGCATCGAGCGGTGCGTCGGGTCGCACGAGGAACTCGAGCGTCGGCGCCTCGAACCACGCCGCCGCGACGACGCCCAAGCCGTCGAGCCAGAGCCGAGCATCCTCGGCGTCCGGCTCCGCCGCCCGCGGCCCGTACGCGCGCCAGCGGACGTCGCCCGGGTGCGCGTACCCCTTGCGTGGCGCCGAGTTGCGCACGCACGCGCTCGCCAGCGCGGCGACGGCCTCGATGTCGGCCGGTGTGAGCGGTCGCGATGTGAGGGTGTCGGGGCCCGTCCTCTGCTCGGTCATGTGGGAGAATGTAGCGGCATAGGAGGCCCCGCATGGTTTCCGACTACTACAGCCCGCAGGTCATCGACCACTTCAACAACCCGCGCAACGCCGGGGCGATGGAGGACGCGGACGCGCAGGCGTACGTCACCAACCCCGTCTGCGGCGACTCGCTGCGGCTCTTCCTCCGCATCGAGGACGACCACATCGCGCGCGCCTCGTTCCTGAGCAGCGGCTGCCCCGCCTCGATCGCCACCTCCTCGGCGGCGACCGAGTTGTTGGCAGGCAAGACGCTGGAGGAGGCCACGGCGCTCGACCGCGAGGCGTACGCCGATGCCGTTGGCGGCCTGCCGAAGTCCAAGATCCACTGCTCCGTCCTCGCCGCCTCGGCCGTGCGCCAGGCGATCGAGGAGTGGCGCACCGCCCACGCCGGCAGCGCCGAGACGACTGAGACGATCGGGAAGGGTGCCTCCGCATGACCGTGGCCGCGATCATCCTCGCCGCGGGCGCCTCGCGCCGCATGGGCGAGCCGAAGCCGCTGCTCCCGTGGGGCGGCCGCACGCTGCTCGCGTGGGAGCTCGACGAGCTGATGGCCTCCTGCGCCGACGAGATCATCGTCGTCACCGGCAACCGCTCCGAGGCCGTGCGCCGCTCTCTGGGTGACGGGGCGCGCTACTGCGTCTTCAACCAGCAGTGGGGGCAGGGCCGCGCGACCTCGCTGGCCCGCGGTGCGCGCGCGCTGATCGAGCGCGGCGTGACGCCCGAGGCGATCGTGGTGCAGAACGTCGACCAGCCGACGCGCGCCGAGATCATCGACCGCCTCGTCGCGGAGCTGCGCTCCAGCGGCGCCGAGGCCGTGCAGCCCTCGTACCAGGGCAAGGCCGGGCACCCGGTCGTCCTTGCGGGCTCGCTGCTCGCCGAGCTGGCCGCCGCGCGCGAGGAGACGATGGGCCTGCGTGCCGTGATCGAGGCCCACCCGGCACGGCTGATCGAGGTCGACGACCCGGTCGTCCGCATCGACCTCGACACCCCGGACACCCTCGATGAGGCGCGGGAGATGCTCGGCGTGGCCGGGGTGGCGCGGGCGTAGTCGCCTCGCTGCGACGGGGCTGTCATAACGGCGTTCGAGCACGTACCCCGGCGGGGTAGCCCCTCCCGGAGCCTGTGCTACTATCCGTGGGCGTGCGCCGCAGCCAGAGCGGCGCAGGGGGAGACGAGGCAACCGTGGCCTACGGAATGGGCATCGCCCGCGGCCTGATGGTCACCTTCAAGCACATCTTCCACACGCCCGTCACCGTGAACTACCCCGAGGAAACTCGACAGGTGCCGGTGCGCGCACGCACCAACCTGCTGTGGTTCGAGGAGCGCTGCACCGGCTGCTCCACCTGCGCGCAGGCGTGCCCCGATGGCTGCATCCTGGTGCAGACCTCGCCACGTGCCGACGGCACGCTCTCCATCGACCGCTACGAGATCGACTTCCGCATCTGCATGTACTGCGGGCTCTGCACCGAGGCGTGCCCGTACCAGGCGATCCAGGCCGGCGGCCGCTACGACGACGCCCAGTACGTGTTTGAGCACATGTATCGCAACAAGGAAACGCTGACGCACGAGGCACACAACTACCTCGGGCGCACCAATGGACGGTACCCGAACGGCCAGACGCAGGAGATCATCCCGCTCCGGACGCAGGTGCCGACCGCGCGCAGCCGCGTGCCGGTCGCAGGTGAGGCAGGGCCGATTGGCCCGCAGCACCTGCCCAGCCGGGCCAACCGAGACTGACGCGAACGACGACTGACTGTCCTACGCCGCAGAGCGGGGGGTGACGTGGCGAAGATCACCATCAACGGCATCGCGGTCGAGGCCGATCCAGGACGTCGCCTGGTTGAGGTGATCAAAGAGCAGGGCATCCGGATCACCAACCTCTGCTACATCGACGGCCTGGAGCCGTACGCGGGCTGCCGCACCTGCCTCGTCGAGATCGAGGGTGGGCGCCCGACCCCCATGCAGCTCGCCTGCACCGCGCAGGTCGCAGAGGGCATGGTCATCCAGACCGACACCCCGGCGGTGAAGGCCGCGCGCCAGGGCGTGATGTCGCTGATCATGGCGAACCACCCCGACCGCTGCCTCACCTGTCACCGCCGTGTGCACTGCCAGCCGGGCGAGATCTGCCTGCGCGATGACGTGGTGACGCACCGCTGCCTGAGCTGCTCCAAGAACTACCGCTGCGAGCTGCAGACCTCCACCGAGCTCATCGACATGGGCGAGTACGAGGAGCCGTGGGTCGGCGAGGAGCGCTCCTACTACGAGACGCCCGCGCCCGAGCCCGACCGCGCGAACCCCTACCTGGAGTTCGACCCGCAGATGTGCATCATCTGCACTCGCTGCGTCCGTGCCTGCGCCGACCTGCGTCACACCGGCGCGATCACTCTCTCCGGCAAGGGCTCGACGACCGCGATCGCGTTCGGCACCGGTGGGCCGGTGCACGAGTCGGACTGTGACTTCTGCGGCGCGTGCATCGATGTCTGCCCGACGGCGACTCTCATGGAGAAGCCGAACAAGTGGGCCGGCGTTCCCGAGGAGTGGACGAACTCCGCCTGCAACTCCTGCGCCGTCGGCTGCACCATCTCGTACGGCACGCAGAACGGCCGCCCGGTCATCGTGCGGCCGGATCGCCTGAACGCCTTCAGCCGCGACCAGATCTGCGTGCGCGGCCGCTTCCACTACGACGCCGTCACCGACGGTCAGCGCCTGCACCGCTCGCTCTCGCGCCGCGGTGAGCGGCTGCTGCCCGTCTCCTTCGACGAGGCGATCGCCGACGCCGCCGAGGCGCTGTCGAAGGTGAAGCGCGAGTCCGGCGCGAACTCGATCGCCGTCCTCGGCTCGCCGCTCACCACCAACGAGGAGGCCGCAGCCCTCGCCCGCCTGGCGCGCGACGTGATCGGCACGCCGCACCTCGACTTCTCGCAGGGCCCGATCCACCGCGCGACGATGGGCGCCCTCAGCGACGCCTTCGGCGTCGCGCAGCTCCCGGCCAGCCTCACCGACATCGAGTCCGCCGCGACGATCGTCGTCGTGGCCGACGACATCGAGGAGTCGCACAACATCGTCTCGGTGCGCATCAAGGACGCGGTCATCCGCCGCGGCGCGCGCCTGGTCGTCGTCAGCCCGCGCTGGAGCGAGCTCGTCCCCTTCGCGACCGCGTGGCTCCAGCCCGCCCCGGGCAGCGAGGCTGCTGCGGTGCAGCAGCTCGCGCAGGCAGCCGCTGAGAACGCTGCCGACTTCGGTGCCGCGGTCAGCGCGCAGGGTGTGAGCACGGTCTCGATCGAGGCCGCCGCCGCTGCACTGCGCTCCGCCCGTGGGGACGCCGAGCAGGGTGTCGCGGTCGTCTTCGCGCCGCGCCCGGTCGGTGCCGCCGACGCTCGCGAGTCCGCTCGCGCCGTCGCGAACCTCGCGATCGCGCTGCGTGGTGACGCCGCGGTGAACCACGTCCACTACCTGCCGACCGACGCGAACGTGCTGGGCATCACCGACATGGGTGTCGCGCCCGGCCCGAACGGCCTCGGCTTCCCGGAGATCATCGAGGGTGCGCGCAGCGGCGCGATCAAGGCGCTGGTCATCCACGCCGACAACCCGCTGCTCAACGCCGCCGGCACTGCTGCCGTCCGCGAGGCACTCGACCGTGTGGAGGCGCTCATCGTCATCGACGAGGTGCGCTCCACGACCGGCGACCACGCGAACGTCGTGCTCGCCGATGTGCCCTTCTTCGCGAAGGACGGCACGCTCACGAACGCCGACCGCCGCATCGTTCGCCAGCGCCCCGCCGCCACCTCGCAGCGCGAGGCGGTGCCCGGGCTCGCGATCATCGGCGCGCTCGCGAAGGCGCTTGGTCGCGAGCTGACCGCACCCGCGCTGCCCGCCGGCTACGTGCCGCCCGCGCAGGTGCAGTCCGGCCGTACGCGTGCGCTCGCCCCGGCGGGCACGCCGACGGCGAAGGTGCAGCCGGTCGCGACGCCCGCCGCTGCCGCCGAGGGGCTGACGCTCATCACCGGTCGCTCGCTCTTCACCTCGTGGGCCGGCGCCTCGCTGCGCACGGAGGAGGCCGACAAGCTCCACCGCGAGGAGGCCGTCGTCATCAACCCGACGGATGCCGAGGCTGCGGGCGTGCGCATGGGCGACACCGTCGTGCTCACGGACGGCACCACCGAGGTGCGCATCGCCGTCCGGCTCGATGCCGGCGTGGCGCCGGGGACGGTCTACGTGCCGCAGTACTACGACGGCGGCGCGGTGCTCAGCCTCTTCCCGCTCGAGGGTGGTGAGTCGCGGCCGGTCACGGTGCGCGTCCGCGCGCTGCAGCCCGCCTAGTCCTCGCTCCCACCCCACATGCGCCAGCGCCCCGTCGAGGGGTGCTGACGGTGGGTGCTACGATCGCGCCATGGCGACGCAGCCGGCCTTCCGCCCCACGCGCATGATCCCGCTGGCGACCACCGACGATGAGTCGGCGGCGCGGCGCTGGCTCGGCGCGCTCGAGGCGGTCGAGATTCCGGCGGAGCTGCGCATCGAGGATGCGCGGCGCATGGGGAACAGCTCCTCCGTGCTGCCGCTGGGGCCGGTCTTCGCGACCACGCTGTACGTCGCTGCGGAGCGCCGGACGCAGGCCGCGGCGGTGCTCATCGACCTTGGCTGGGACGGGCGGCAGATCGGCGCCGGTGTCGGCGAGCGCCCGATCCCGCGCAGCTCGCTCATCGGCGGTGGCGTCGCGGCGGCGGTCGGCGCCGTCGCGCTGATCGTCGCGATCCTCCTCCGGGGCGCGTGATGCAGTTGCGGCTGTTTCCGCTCGCCGCCAGCGTGCTGTTCCCCGGCCAGCGCATTGACCTGCGGGTGTTCGAGCCGCGCTACCGGCTGCTGATGGCGGAGTGCGTGCAGGAGTCCGAGCCGTTCGGCATCGTGCTCATCCGCGAGGGTGCCGAGGTTGGTGCCCCCGCCGTGCCGCACCAGGTCGGCACCATCGCACGGCTCACGGGGATCACCCCCTCGCGTGACGGCATGCTGCACGTCACCGCCACCGGCACGCAGCGCTTCCGCATCGTCACGCTCGACGACTCGCGCCCGTACCTGCGCGCAGAGGTCGAGGCGGTACCGTCCGAGTTCGCCGAGGTGAACTCGGAAGTGCTGCGCTTCGCACGCTCCGGCCTCGTACGCGCGCGTGAGCTGCGCGCGCTCGCCACCGGCGAGTACGAGCGCGAGTACCGCGTGCCGGAGCACCCCGGCCCCGTCGCAGATGCGATCGCCGGTCAGGCGCCGGCCGAGCCCGCGCGGCTGCAGTCGATCCTGGAAACCACGAACGTCAGCCAGCGGCTCGACAGTGTGCTACCCATGCTCGACAGTGTGATTGCACAAGCGCGCCTTGCTGCCGCACAGGCAGCGTCCAGTCGCTGGGCCGCGTTCGGGCTGACCAACTAGACGCCTCGGTCAGCACGAACCGGAAGGATGCCAGCGACGGCTCCGACAGGATCGTCGGGACGGATTCGAGCCGTGTAAACGACTCGCGTATCGGGGTTCACCCGATACCGGATCGTTGCCCGCGACTCGATGCTCAACACAAGGCGCATCAGGCCCTGCTGCTCGGTCGTCCGAGCGTTGGCGATGCCGATGCGGGAGCAGGGAGCCAGGACGGCGTGACGTCGGCCGACTTCAACGGCATCGTCGACCCTCGGGCGCTGGCGGCAGCGCTCCAGGCGACCATGGCGCCTCCGGGGTCGGATGGCGCCTATCGCGCTGTGCTCTCCGAGGTGCGCGCCGCGATCCCATTCGCCTTCGGTGCAGTGCTCCGCTTCGATGGCAACGCCGCACAGGTCATGGGCGTCTACCCCGCGGGCATGGCCGGCGTGGACGTGGGCGTGCGCTGGTCACCCCTCGATGGCGCCGAGCGCGCGATGGCAGCCTCCGGCGAGCCATCGCTGGACGGCAATGTCCACGCCGAGGCTGGTGACGCCTCGCCGCTGACGCGCCTGCCCGGCTTCGGGATGCGCTCCGTGCTCCGCGTGCCGCTGTTCGGCGGCAACGCCGTGGTCGGCTCTGTCTCGCTCTACACCTACGGCGTGAACGCCTTCACCGTGCGCGAGGGCATCGCGCTGGAGCAGTACGTGCGCGCGCTGGGTGCGCGTATGGCGGGCGCCACATTCCCGGCCGCCGCCGAGACGGAGACGCCACCATCGGCCCTCGCCGCCGCCATCGCCCCGCCCGCCCCCGCCGCCGAGGCCGGATCGACGTCCCCTGCCGCGCCGCGCACGGAGTCCGGCGACGAGCGACTCTCCGTCCTCGGCGAGCTCGTCTCCGGCGTCGCCCACGAGCTGAACAACCCGCTCACGACGATCCTCGGCTACGCCCAGCTCCTTCCCTCGCTCGAGGGCGAGGACTTCCGCCGCGCCATCCAGACCATCGAGCAGGAGGCGCAGCGCGCCGGTCGCATCGTGCGCAACCTGCTGTACTTCTCGCGCCAGCACCGCCCGCGGGTGGAGCCGATCGACCTGAACGGCGTGCTCGCGCGTGTCGTGGAGGTGCGCCGCTACAACCTGGAGGCGAACAACATCCACCTGGCCACGCAGTTCGGCGTCGTGCCGGAGCTGCTGGGCGATCAGTACCAGCTGGAGCAGGTGTTCCTGAACCTCGTCAACAACGCGCAGCAGGCGCTGCACCCGACCGGTGGCACGATCACCATCACCAGCGAGAGCAGTGGCGATGTGGCCCGCGTGACGGTGCGCGACACCGGCCCCGGTGTTCCCGACGAGCTCGTGCAGCGCATCTTCGAGCCGTTCTTCACGACCCGCGAGGTGGGCGAGGGCTCCGGCCTGGGCCTGTCGATCGCGTATGGCATCGTGCAGTCACACGGCGGTCGCCTGCTCGCGCAGCGCGCCCCCGGCGGCGGCGCCGAGTTCATCGTGGAGCTGCCGCTCCCGCCGCACGCCGCTCCACCCGCGCCTCCCGCCGCCCCGGTCGCCGAGCGCGGTGCCGGTGAGCGCGTGCTGGTCGTCGAGGACGAGGCGGCCGTCCGCTCGCTGATCTCGACGGTGCTGGGCACCTCCGGCTACGCCGTCCGCGCCGCCGAGTCCGGTGACGAGGCGGTGCGCGCGCTGGAGGAGTCGACGTACGACCTCGTGATCTCCGACCTGCGCATGCCCGGTCTCGACGGCGAGGGGCTGTACGAGCAGGTGCAGGAGCGCTGGCCGCACCTGCAGCGGCGGCTGCTGTTCATCAGCGGCGACATCGAGGCGGATCGCTTTGCCGCCCGGCTGCGCGAGCACGATGTGCGCTACCTGGAGAAGCCGTTCTCTGCCGCGCGCCTGCTCGCGACCGTCCGCGAGGTGCTGGACGCGGCCGCGCCGACGTAGCGCGGGTGACCCCGTGAGGAACGCAATCGAGGGGCCGTGAGGCCCCTCGATTGATGTCTGTCAGTGGCATCCGCGCTCGCGCGCGGCAGGTGCTACTTCTCGACCTCGTAGCCGGCGGCGATCCAGGCCAGCGTGCCACCCTCGACGTTGTAGAGGTCGGTCAGGCCCATCGTCGCGGCGAACTCGGCGGCCACGGCGGAGCGCTGACCGCTCTTGCAGACGAAGATGATCGGCTTGTCCGTGGCCAGCTCCCGCGCACGCGGGAGCGTCGCCATGTGCGTGATGTTGTGGGCGCCGGGGACGTGGCCCTCGTCGTACTCCCACGGCTCGCGGCTGTCGATGACCTGCACGTCGCCGTTCTCGATCATCTGCTTCGCCTCTTCCACCGAGATCCGGGTGAAGGGCTCCAACTCGTTCTTCGTCGCCAAGTGCGTATCCTTCCGGGCATGCCGCCCGCATCGAGTGTCGTACCGCCGAGTGTACCAGAGCGTTCGGTCACGTCCCTGCGCGTGCTGGGCATCGATTTGCGCAGCGGCCCGCGGTACCCCACCGGCGTCGCCGTCCTCGAGGTTTCCGACGGCGCCCTGCGGCTGCGCGACCTGCGCACCGTCCGCGCCGATGCCGAGATCGACGCCGCGATCGAGCGCTGGCAGCCCGCGCTCGTCGCCATCGATGCGCCGCTGGGGCTGCCGGAGGGGCGCTGCTGCGCCGACCCGGCGTGCGAGTGCGCGCGGTTCGGCATCCTGCGGCAGGTCGACCGTGACTGCATCGCTGCGGGCTACCGACCGTTCCCCACGCTGCTGCCGTCGATGGTTGGGCTGACGCTGCGCGGCATCGCGCTGCTCGCGCGGCTGGAGGCGGCGGGCATCCCGGCGATCGAGGTGTACCCGGGCATGGCACAGGACGTGCTCGGCATCCCCCGCAAGCGTGCCGATCTCGCGGGCCTCGAACGCGGACTGCGGCGTGCCGGGGTGCGCGGCCTGCCGCGTGCTCGCCGCATCAGCCACGATGAGCTCGATGCCGCCACATGCGCCCTCGTCGCTGCGCTGCACCTCGCGGGTGCGACCTCGACGATGGGGCCCGGCACACCGGTGCCGCTGGTCTACCCGCGCCCCGGCGAGGCGTCGGGTACCATCGAGCGATGAGCCGCACGCCCGCGTCCACCACCGGCGATGCCTGACCGCCCACGCGTGCTGGTGACGCGTGCGCTGCCGGGCAGCGCGCCACTCGCGCGCCTGCGCGAGGCGGCGGATGTCGAGGTGTGGTCGGGCGACGCCCCGCCGACCGCCGAGGAGTTGCGAGCGCGGGCCACGGGCTGCGCGGGCATCCTCGCGATGCTCACGGAACGCATCGACGCCGCGTTGCTGGATGCCTGCCCGGGCCTGCTCGCCGTCGCGAACATGGCCGTCGGCTACGACAACATCGATGTCGCCGCCGCGACTGCGCGTGGCGTGCTCGTCACCAACACACCGGACGTGCTGACGGAGACGACCGCTGACATGGCGTGGGCGCTGCTGCTCGCGGCGGCGCGGCGCGTCGTCGAGGGTGAGCGGATGATCCGGCAGGGAGCGTGGGGCCCGTGGCAGCCCTCGTGGATGCTCGGCCACGAGGTGCATGGCGCAACGCTCGGCATCGTCGGCGCCGGACGCATCGGTCGTGCCACCGCCGCGCGTGCGGCCGGCTTCGGCATGCGCGTGCTGTACGCGAGCCGATCCGAGGCTCCGAACTTCCCCGGCGAGCGCGTCGACCTCGACACGCTGCTCCGCGAGTCGCACTTCGTCTCCGTGCACGTGCCGCTGACCGAGGAGACGCGCGGGATGTTCGACGCCGCGGTCTTTGCCCGGATGCGGCCGGACGCGATCTTCATCAACACGGCGCGTGGCGGCGTCGTCGATCAGCCCGCGTTGCTCGACGCGCTGCAACGAGGCGTGATCGCGGGGGCCGGGCTCGATGTGATGACGCCGGAGCCGCTGCCGCCCTCCGACCCGCTGCTGACTGCGCCCGGCCTCGTGGTCACCCCGCACCTCGGCAGTTCCACGGAGGCGACGCGGGTCGCCATGGCGGCGCTGGCGGTGGACAATCTGCTGGCAGCCCTCGCGGGGGAACGACCGAAGCACCTCGTGAACGCGGAAGCCTGGAGGCGCGCGTGACCCTTGACGACGGTTCGCAGCGCGGGCGCTTCTGGCTCGCCGATGTGCTCTGGCAGATCGGCGCGATCCAGTTCGGTGACTTCAGCCTGGGCCGCACCGCGCGCCACTCGCCGGTGCACGTGAACCCGAAGCTGATCATCGCGCGCCCGGAGGCGCTCGCCCGCGTCGCCGCGCTCCTGGACGAGGAGCTGCGCATGGCGATGGCGCGCCGCAAGAACCAGGTCGCGCCGTTCGACCTCGTCGCGGGCGTGCCGATCGGCGGGCTCCACGTGGCGACTGCGCTCGCGTTGCAGGCGCAGACCCCGCTGCTCTACGTGCGCCCCGGCGCATCCGAGGACGGCGAGGACCGCCCGCACATCGAAGGCATCTACCGGCCCGGCCAGACCGCGATCGTCGTGGACGACCTCGCGACCGGCGGCGGTTCGCTGGTGGACACCGCGGACAAGCTGCGCCGCGCCGGCATCTTCGTGCGCGACGCCATCGTCCTCATCGACCGCGAGCAGGGCGCACAGCGCCGACTGGAGAGCATCGGCGTGCACATGCACGCGATGGTCACGATGGAGATGCTGCTCACCTACCTGCACTCCACTGGAAAGCTGAACGACGAGGACTACCGGCGCGCCATGCACTACATCGAGCGCGAGGGCGAGGCACGTTCTGAGTTCGACTAGCCTGCGTCGCATCCTCGTCCCGGCGCTCGCGTGCGTGCTGCTCCTCTCAGGCTGTCGAGGCGGTGCGCGGCCCTCGACGCCCACGCCGGAGCCGACCGTCCAGCCCGCGAACCTGACCTCGTTCCGCTACACGCTGGCCGCAGAGGCGAGCAATCTCGCCGGCGCGCCGACGGCCGCGCCGGGCGGCACGCCCACGCCGATCACCGTCCGCGTCAGCGGTGATGTTGCCGCCGCCGACCGTCAGCGCTCACACCTCAACCTGAACCTCGGCTTCGGCGTGCTCGAGTCGGATCGCGTGCAGATCGGGGAGCGCACCTGGACGCGTGACGGCACCGCCGCGTGGGTCGAGGAGCGCACCGTGCCGGACGCCGCCGCGACGCGATCGCTCGGCCTCGGTCTCGACCCGGCGGTGCTAGTCGGGGCGGCGGCACAGGAGCGGCTGAAGGCGACGCTGAAGGGTGCGGCGGCCAGCACCGAGCGTATCGATGGCGTCGAGGTTGCTCGCTACACGCTCACGACGGCACAGGTGCGGACGCTCCTTGGCACGCGCGAGGGGAGTCAGGCCGCCTCGCTGGCCGGGATCACGGACGCATGGTCGTTCTGGGTGACGAAGGATCGCTGGCTGCCCGTGCGGCTACTCGCGGACGCGCAGACGGAGCAGGGCGGCAAGATTCGCGTGGATCTGGTGCTGACTGATCACAACGCCCCGGGCATCGTCGTGGAGCCGCCGAAGTAGCGTGTCTCCGCGCCCGTCGACCTAAAGCAGGCGGCGGATCGGCTTCCGGCCCGGTCGTGGGTCGTAGTTCGACTTGAACATCTCAAGCTTGTCGCGCTCGATGAGGTACTTGCCGGCGAAGAGCACGGCGGGGACGCGCCGCTGCTTGATCAGCCGACGCAGGCTCTGCGGGTGGATGCCGAGTTCCCGGGCCGCCTCGACCAGATCGAGGTAGTCCTGGAAGGGGGAGTCGGGCACTGGGGAGTCCGTCTCTGCCTTGCCGGAGTTATGCACCATTGGATCAGGTGCTTATGCATCGTAGGGGGTGATCAGTTTTGTGTAAAGGGCGTACGCATTTCGGCGGTGCGCGAGCATGGGCGCGTCCGGCGGAGCGCTAGAGCGCGGGGAGCGAGGCGAGGCGGGCGCGCTCCACGGCGAGGGGGAGAGCGGCGACAAGGCGGTCGATGTCGGCCTCAGTGTGTGTGGGCCAGAGGCTGAGGCGCAGGGAGCCGATCGCAAGCTCCAGCGGGACATCCATGGCGAGCAGGACGTGCGAGGGCTCCCAGGTCGCGCTGGTGCAGGCAGCCCCGGCCGAGGTCTCGAAGCCCTCGGCGTCCAGCGCTTCGACGATCGCCTCGCCCTCCACGCCGTCGATGCAGAGGTGGAGGAGGTTGGGGAGGCGTTCCGTGGGGTGGCCGTTGATCTGCGCCTCGGGCAGCGCCGCCTGGATGCCGGCGAGCAGGCGGGCGCGGAGGCGTTCGGTGGTGTGTGTGAAGGCGTCTCGCTCGGCCGCCGCGAGGGTGAGGGCGGTGGCGAGCCCGACGGCAGCAGGGACGTCCTCGGTGCCGGAGCGACGCTGGCGCTCCTGGCCGCCGCCGGAGAGCAGTTCCAGGTACGGGGTGCCGCGGCGAATGTAGAGGACGCCCGCGCCCTGCGGGCCGCCGAACTTGTGGGCGGAGAGGCTGAGCAGGTCGACACCCAGCGTGTCGACGTCCAGTGGGAGCGCGTTGGCGGCCTGCACGGCGTCGGTGTGGAACGGGATGCGGCGGCCGCCGGCGCGGGCGCGCTCGCGGAGGAGGCGGCCGATCTCGGCGACGGGCTGCACGGTGCCAACCTCGTTGTTCGCGTACATGACGGAGACAAGGATGGTGTCGTCGCGAAGTGCGGCGATGACATCGGCGGGGTCGACGCGGCCGTGGGCGTCGACGGGGACGAGGTCGACCTCGAAGCCGAAGCGTTCGAGGTAGCGCGCGGATTCGATGACGGCGTGGTGCTCCACGGCGGTGGTGACGATGTGAGCGCCGACGCCGGCCTCGCGCTGGGCGAAGGCGACGCCCTTGATCGCGGCGTTGATGCTCTCCGTGCCGCCGGAGCAGATGACGATCTCCTCCGGGATGGCGCCCAGCACCTCGGCGACCTGCTCGTGCGCGCGGGCGATCGCGTCGGCGGCACGGCGGGCGCTGGCGTAGTGGCCGCTGGGGTTGGCGGAGAGTGCGTCGAAGTACGGGCGCATGGCCGCGAGCGCCTCCGGCCGCAACGGTGTGGAGGCGGCGGAGTCGAGGTAGGTCGCGAGGGGGAGCGCGGTGTCGGACACGAGGATAGGATGCCCCTCTGGGGTATGAGGGGTCAATGCGGTTTGTGGTGGGGCGGGTTTGATTGTGTGTTGGTCGGGGCTGGTGGCGAGGGCTGCGGGGAGCCACGGCGGGACGGCGTCCGTGCCGCGCCAGATGGGGGCGAAGGCGCGGACGAGCGTGGGGTGGAGGCCGTGGGTGTGGATGAGGTCGGTGGTGATGGCGGCGGCGCAGGTGAGGACGCGCTTCATGGCGTAGGCGCGCGCGCGGCTGCGAAGCCGGGCGGCGCGGGGTGTGTCGTCTTGAGGGCAGGCGGTGAGGGCGTCGTCGGTGGCCTGGGTGATGGCGCGGATGACGATGCGTGCGCCTTCCGGGCCGACAGCGCGGTAGACGGGTGCGAGGCGGCGGGAGCGTGCGCCGGTGGTGAGGGCGTTGAGGTTGCCCTTTGGGGCGCCGGCGCGGGGGCGCGCGCCGCCTCGGCGGGTGGCAGGGGCGGGGGCGGTGCTGGTGGTCATGGTGCGAGGGTAGTGGTGCGGGCGTGGAGGGCTGAGGGGGAGGTGGCAGGGGGGCTGTAGGGCGCTACCATCACGACTGCAACGACTGGAGGGCATGTGCCGCATACAACCGATGATGTCTTCGGGATTTCTCGTGGGGTGCCGCTCAACTACGTCGTTCGCCCGACCGTCGACGGGAAGTTCGTTGACAACCTGACAAGGGCGAAGCACGTCGTCGTCTATGGCAGCTCGAAGCAGGGAAAGACCTCGTTGCGCAAGCATTGCCTTCAAGAGGGCGACTATATCGTCGTGACTTGCTCCAATCGGTGGCAGTTACGTGATATTCACGCCCAAATACTCAAAGAGGCAGGGTTCGAGGTAACGCAGTCGACCACTCACAACTATGGCGGCGAAATGAAGGTCAACGCTACCTTCAAGTTGCTGGGCGCTGGCGTGGATGCCGGACTGAGTGGAGCAGGTGGTCACGAGCAGGAATCAGCACCCCTCGAACTCGATCTCAACGATGTAAACGACGTCATCCGGGCGTTGAAGTCAGTGAACTTCGCTCGGTACGTGGTGCTCGAGGATTTCCATTACTTGCCGACAGAGGCGCAGCGGGATTTCGCTGTATCGCTCAAAGCCTTTCATGAAAGCTCTGAGATTTGTTTCGTCGTCGTCGGTGTGTGGTTGGATGAGAATCGCCTGACGATCTACAACGGCGATCTGACAGGTCGCATCGTCGCCGTCGATGCAGACACGTGGACGGACGACGAGTTGAAACAGGTGATCCTCAAGGGTGCAGATCTGCTAAATGTGCGGTTTGCGGAGGATTTCATTGGCCGATTGATCGCAGGGTGCCAGGGCAGCGTTGCCATCGTCCAAGAGGTGTGCAATCGCGCGTGCAAGGCGGCAGGCGTAAGCCAGACAGCCGTCATTCCGGTGGACATAGGCGACGGTGAAGTAGAACTCGGCGCTCTGCTCAAGGCCGTTGTTGACGAGCAGGGCGGTCGATACAACTCGTTCCTTGTTCAGTTCGCTGCTGGGTTCCAATCGACCAGTCTGGAGATGTACCGCTGGCTCCTCTATCCCGTGTTGACGGAACCTACCGATGATTTGGCGAAAGGACTGGCGCTCGCGCGAATCCGGGCAGTCCTGAATGCGGTACACCCGCAAAAGCCACTCAATACAGGGAATATCACTCAGGCTCTCCAAGCGGCCTCTGATCTTCAAGTGAAGAAAGAGGTGAAGCCGATCATTCTTGACTACGACGAGACGAATCTCAGGCTCAACGTCGTTGATCGCGGCTTCCTGATATGGCGGGAGCAGCAGGATCGAGCGGACTTGCTGGCGAGAGTCGAGTTGCCGGCTGGTAGCTGACTCCCGGGGCGGTGCAGCACTGCTTGCCGGATTGCCAACTCGGCGGTTGCGCGCTGCCTCGGCGGCTGTGCTACGCTGTTATCGCGACACGAGTCGCAGACCTCAGTCCTCTTCCTCGTCGTTACCCGAACGCACGCGCTGAGTCTGAAGTTTTGAGTCGAACTCGGCTACGAGTTCGTGCAGGCCGGTTGGACCGGCAAAGGGAGCGATGTTTTGAAGATCTATGTGGGCAATCTGCCCTTCAGCGCCACGGAGCGGGACGTCACTGAGCTCTTCGCCACCTGTGGCGAGGTGCAGTCGGTGGCGC
The DNA here is from genome assembly GCA_041674885.1 of Dehalococcoidia bacterium. Lineage (GTDB taxonomy): Bacteria > Chloroflexota > Dehalococcoidia > UBA2979 > UBA2979 > RH-chloro-G1. The sequence continues at coordinate 4,853 of JBAYUZ010000013.1, read as the reverse complement.
TGCCGACCGACCGCGAGACCGGCCGCCCGCGCGGCTTCGGCTTTGTCGAGATGGACGACGAGTCCGCTCGCAAGGCGATCGCCACGCTGAACGGCCGCGACCTGGGTGGTCGTGCGCTGAACATCAACGAGGCCAAGCCGCGTGAGGCGGGTGGCGGCGGTGGTGGGTACGGCGGCGGCGGCAGCCGCGGCGGCTACGGCGGCGGCGGTGGTGGCTACGGCGGCGGCGGTGGCTACGGCGGCGGCGGTGGTGGCTACGGCGGCGGCGGTGGTGGCGGTGGTTACCGCGACCGGCGCTAGTCCCGGTCGCTGACGCGCCGGCACGCTCGGGTCGGCCGGCACCGCGTCAGCACCGTCCGAGGCAGAATGCCTCGACAGCACAATCAGAGAGACGCCCGCGGATCACTCCGCGGGCGTCTCTCTGTGTCTCAGTGCACGCGGTCTCAGGGCACGCACGCAAGGGGGAGCGCTGTCACCACGAGGCGAGTGCCGGGGGCGACGCAGGTGGCGGCGGCGCCCTGCTCCTGGTAGCTCGCCACGACGATCGCGGTGGCCACGGGGAGCGAGAGCGCGACGGTGGTCGTGACGCGTCCCTCGCGCGTGAGCAGGCACGAGGCGGCAACGGTGCCGGCGAGGGTGGGAACGACGATCTGCACCGGCGTGTCGTCGGCGACCGGGTTGTGGTCGGCGTCGGTCACGACTGCCTCGATCGTCGTGCCGTCGAAGCGTGCGTCGACGGCGTGCGGACGCCCGACGTGGCGCAGGCGAACGGTGGCGTCCGGCAGCGGCTTCGTGATCGCCTGCGCCGTCACCACCACCTCGGTCGGCGCGCGGTCGGCGATGGCGCAGATCGCGAGGTCGACCGTGCCGGGGACACTCAGTCCCCCGCGCAGCGTGCGATCGGTGGCGGTGGTGAGGACGAGCGCCTGCGTCGTCGCGCCGGCACACGCTGCGGCCGTCGTGAGGGCGAACCCGGGGTTCGCGACCAGCCTCGCCTGCTCCGACTGGACGAGCAGGATCTCACCGTTGACGCCGCGGCCCTCGGCATCCTGTACCTGCAGCGCGAGGTCCGTGCCGGGCGCGGTGCTCACGTAGGAGGTGCCCGTCGCGGTGCTGCTTGCGGCGATGCTCGATGTCTGCGGCGTGGTAACGGCGATGCGGGTGGGGAAGCGCCCGAGCGGAGGCGTGAGCTGGACGTTCGCCGTCGTGACGGCCATACCACCAGGGAAGGTGGCAACGGCGGTGTCCGTGCCGAACGTCTTTCCGTCGCCACGGTAGGAGATCGAGGTGATGCCGCCGCCCGCGGTGAAGAGGATGCCGGAGTAGCGCGAGGTGCCTGACGCGCCGACCGTCCCGACGATGGTGCGCACCTCAACGGGGGCGCCGTCGACGCCGAGGCCGGTGGTGCGGTCCTCCACGTAGATGCAGATGTTGTAGGCGGTGTCGCCGGTGGCGGGGATCGATGTGATGCCGCTCGGGCCCTGCGCGACGGCCTTCGTGCAGGTGGTGGAGCGGAACTGGAACGACAGACTGACGGTGGCGGGCGCGGCGGCGTGGGCGACGCGCGGGGCGCCGAGTGTGAGCGCGGCGAGTGCCGCGAATGCGGCGACGGTTGCGACGAACCACGTGCTGAGCGAATGGAACCGGGACATGGAGCCTCCTCGTGCCTGCGGCGGATGCCGGGGGCAACAGAAACCCCTCCGCGCGGGGAGGGGTGGAGGCACATGGCGGGCGAGCCGGCCAAGCGCACTCACCCGTGTCCACGCGGGTGGGACTGCTGCGCACATGGCCGGCGACCTGGCTGACGGACGAGGGGCGACCTCGGCCGATCACAGTTGCGGGACAGCGTCGGGTTCACACCGACTTCGCGGACGTGTGCGGGGCGAGCGTAGCGAGTGCGGCGTCGGCGGGCAACGCGTCGCGACTCGGCAGGTGCTACAGGCGGTCGAAGGAGCGCTGTGTGGGGCGGGGGCCGGCGCCGGGGCCGGGCGGGTCGCCACCCCAGCCCATCGCCGCGAGCTTCTTGCGGGCGGTCGGATCGAGCATGGGGACGATCGCGGTCATGAGCTGGTGGATGTCGGGGCGCCACATGCCCTCGTCGGTGATCTCCAGGCGGGCGTCCTTCAGGGCGCGCGCCGTGGCGGGTGTGGCCATGACGAAGTTCGGGTCGCGGTCGTTCTTGCCGTGCGCCTCGCACCACTTGCGGTAGTCGATCGGGTTGCGTGCGATCACCAGCGTGATCCAGCGTGGCCCGGAAGTGTCCGGCATGGGGGTGCTCCTTCGTCGTCCGCCCACACGATAGCGGGATGCGCCGGTCGGTGCAGCCGCGTGCGCAGTGCTAGGTGTGGTGCGCGGCGATGACCTCGCGGTAGGCGTCGACGAGCGTGGCGGCCGAGACGGCGGTCGACTTGCGGCGCGCGAGCTGGCGTCCGGCCTCGCCCATGCGCTCGCGGAGGTCGGCGTCCGCGAGGAGCGTGGCGATGTGCGCGGTGAAGCCGTCGATGTTGCCGGGCTCGGTGAGGAAGCCGGTGGTCGCGTCCTCGACCTGCTCCTGCGCGCCCAGCGCGCGCGCGGCGACGGTGGGCAGGCCGCAGGCCGCAGCCTCGAGCAGGACGAGGGACTGCGTCTCCGTGCTGCTGGGGAGCGCGAACACCTGCGCGCGGCGGAAGTAGCCACCGATCTCGGTGTAGGGGATGCGGCCGAGGAAGGTCACGCGGCGGGCGATGCCCAGCGCGTCGGCGTGACGGCGCAGCTCCGCCTCATCCGGGCCGGAGCCGATGACGACCAGGTGCACCTCTGCATGGACGGCGATGCGTGCAACCGCCTGCAGCAGCAGCGGCAGCTCCTTCTCTCGACCGAGGCGGGAGACGGTGAGGATGCGACCCACGCCCTCCGGCCAGGGTGCGTGCAGTTCGCCGGGGGGATCGGGCGCGGCCTCCAGCAGGTCGATGTCGATGCCGGTGGGGATGACGCGCACGGGGACGGGGAGGCGGTAGGCGGCGAGCATCTGCTCGATCGCGTGGGAGGGTGCGAGCACGAGGTCGGCGCGATCGTAGAAGGCGCGCACGAGCCGACGGCTGACGTGCGTGACGCGATCGAGCGCCGTGGCGCCGGGGACGTAGTGCGTGTAGCCCTCGATGTGGGTGTGGTAGGTGGAGACGTGTGGGATGCCCCTACGGTGCGCGAGGAGGTTGCCCCACGCGCCGATGGTGATCGGGGTGTGCGTGTGGATCACATCGAAGCGGGGGATGCGCGGGCCGACGGGCAGCGAGATGCGGTACTCGTCGAAGAACGGGTACGCGACGCTGGGGTAGCGGAGCACGCGATCCTCGCGCGGCGGTGCCTCCGGGTGGCGCGGGGCGATGACCCACGCGTCGTGGCCCATGCGGTTGAGCTCGCGCTGGGTGAGGTAGACGGAGTTGGCGACGCCGTTGGGGCTGGGGAGGAACGAGTCGGTAAAGAGTCCGACGCGGAGGCGGTCGATTGCCATCGGTTGTCGGTCATCCTTGCCGTTCACGTCGACTGTTGCACACGGTAGCAGACGGGGAGCGCGGGTGCGGGTCGCGCGTGTGGGGACGGTGCGGTAGTCTGCACGCGACCGAGGGGGAGTAGTCCTTCGCGCGTCCGTCGACATACTTCCTCGATCGCTCCGGCGGGGCCGGGCGGCGAGGGCGGCGGCGCGGCATCGGTGCCCGCGATGGGCGTCGATGCGGACGAGACTCGCGGCCTGGATGTACGCGCGTGCCGCGTGCGCCGGGCCGGGGTGCGCCCTCGCTCCCCCCGACCTCGACGCGTGCGGCACCCTGACGAAGCGACGGCCTACCAGCCGCCGCCCGGGGCGAGAGCCCGTGAGGGGTGTGTCTGTGTCTGCGTTCCTGCTGTCGAGTGCACTGATCTTCGTGGCGGAGCTGGGCGACAAGTCGCAACTGGTGGCGCTGTGGTTCGCGACGCGCTACCGGTGGTGGGTGGTGCTGGCGGGCGTGACGGCGGCGACGCTGGTGGTGCACCTGGCCTCTGTGGGCATCGGTCGGGTGATCGAGGGGGTGGTGCCGGACGTCGTGCTGCGTGTCGCGGTGGGGCTGTCGTTCTTCGGCTTCGCGTGGTGGAGCCTGCGCGGCGACACGCTGGGCGAGGACGACACGACGGTGCGGCGCGTGCCGCTGCTGGGGTCGTTCGGCGTGGTGGCGCTGGCGTTCTTCCTGTCGGAGCTGGGCGACAAGACGCAGCTTGCGACGGTGTCGATCGCGGGGCACGACCCGAGTTGGGCGGGCGTGTGGCTGGGCTCGACGTTCGGGATGGTGGGCGCGGATGCGCTGGCGGTGGCGGTCGGCCTGATGGCACGGCGGCAGCTGCCGTTGGAGCGCATCGGGCAGGGTGCGGCGGTGCTGTTCGTCGTGTTCGGCGGCCTGACGATCGCGAGCGCGTTCGTGTAGCGCGCGGGCGCCGGTCAGGCCGTGGCGGTGGGGTCGGGCTCCATGACGCCCACGACGTTGTGGTCGATGTCGAGGATGTAGGCGAGCCAGCCGATGCCGGGGATCGGCATGCGGGGCAGCGCCTGCGTCGCGCCGTGTGCGAATGCCGCGGCGAGCGTGTCGGCGAGCGATTCGATCTGGACGGTGACGACACTGCCATTGATGGGCGCGCCGGGCTCGATCGCCGGGCCACGGCGCGGCAGGATGCCGCCGTTGATGCCGGGTGCGCCCTCTGGGCCGGTCGTGACGGTCCAGTACTCGATGTCGCCCCAGCGCTCGATTGTCCAGCCGAACACGGCGGCGTAGAAGTCGGCGGCCGCCTGCGGATCGGCAGCATGGATCTCGAAGTGCACGACGCGGCTCATGCGGGGAGTGTAGCGCG